>DATLLB010000837.1:0-19268 GCA_035538075.1 Enhygromyxa sp. | reverse complement strand
CTTCTTGGCTGGCGTCTTCTTCTTCTCCGCTTTCTTGGCCGCCTTCTTCTTGGTCGCTTGCTTCTTGCCGACCGCAGGCGTCGCGGGCTCGGCCTCGACGACCATCGAGCCCGGGTCGGTCAGCGCATCCAGCAGCTGCTGCGCGGCGACGTTGATGTCACGCCACAGCGCGACCGCGTCGGCGAGCACCTGCCCGGCCGCGCGCACGATCGCCTGATAGCGCGGATCCTGTTCGTCGGAGCCGGCCTCGATCCAGCGCGTCAGCGCGGCCGATTGCACGCCAGACATCGCGTTCTCGATGGTGCGCAGCAACGCGGTCGCGTCGGTGGTCGCGATTGCGAGCGCCTGCGCCATGCGCTGGACCGCGAGCGCGAACGCGGCCTCTTGCGGGGTGTTGTCGGCGACCACGACCGCGTTGATCGGGTCGACTCCGTTGACGATCAGGTCCTGCTCGCTGGACGGCTCGTGAGCTTGGTTGATGGGATCGGGCATCTGCGGACTCCTCTTGGCATTGCTGGCCGAGCAGCGCGGGCGTCGGCCGTAGTACGCGGATTTTACCCAAATCCAGGCGGGACCAGCCTCATGATCGAGCGGGTTGCCCCGCGAGCACGGAATCGAGCCAGCCGCACGGCTCTGTGGAGGCTTGCCACACTCGACACGCCGTGCAATGGTCCGGCGGTGCGCTGGCCGGTTTCAAAGGTCGTTCTGCTCCCGTTCGTCGTCGCGCTGCTCGCTTGCAACGATGGCAGTGGAGGCACCTCCGGTCAGACGGCCGGCTGTACGCCGGGCGAGCTCTACTGCGAGTGCAACAGCAACCTGTGCCTGAACGGCCTCGAGTGCGTCGCGGGCTACTGCGTCGATTCATGCATCCCTGGCGAGCTCGGGTGCGAATGCAACAGCGGTCAGTGCCTCAGCGGCCTCGAGTGTGCGGGGAGCTTCTGCACCGATCCGACCTGCACACCGGGCGAGCTCTACTGCGAGTGCAACAACGGGCAGTGCTTGGGCGAGCTGATGTGTAGCGGGGGCTACTGCATGGGGATGGGGCCCGACCTGGGTGAGAGCAACGTCGAAGCGTGCAACGACTTTGTCGACGGGCTAGAGGCCCTGCCGTGTTGGGACCCGAGCCACGATCCGATGTTCGATTGCGAGGCAAATTACGGTGACCTGACGACGTGCGATCTCGGCCCCTACTTCGAGTGCGTCCTCTCAGCCTACTCTTGCGTGGACGGAACGCTCCATGGCGACGTCGACGTCGCTAACGCATGCTCGTCGCTGGCCGAATGCGAATGAGCTCAGCCCGGCCGGATCATCACAATCGTCGCATCGTGGGCGCCCAGATAGTGCTGGCAAAAGCTCACGAGCGGGGTGCGATCGCAAGCCCAGGCAAACCAGCGCCTGGTGTCACGCCGGGGTAGGCCGGTCGGCGGCCGCGGCCAAGGGTCGCCGCCCGCGAGGAAGTTGAACCCGAGCACCGCCCCTGGACGCTCGGCCAGGGCCGCCCAGGCACGCTCGAGCACGGCGAGCGCGTCGGCTTCGGCCAGGGTGTTGAGCGAGCCGCTGAACAAGACCACGTCGAGCTGATGCTCGGCGACCAGCCGCGCGAACAGATCGGTGTCGCGCACGAAGTCGGCATGCACGAAGGTGGCCGTGCGCTCGTGCTGGTGCTGCGCCAGGGCGTGATCGTGCAGCTCGGGCACGGCCTCGACGGCGACGTAGCGACGGCACCGCACGCCGCTGCGCGCGAGGTGACTCAGCAGATCGGCGCGGCCGCTGCCGAGGTCGGCGACGCTTTGGCCGTGCATCCGGATGCTGCGGGCGAACACGTCGAAGCGAGCGGCTTGCCACTGGCGATCGCCAAACAGCAAGGCGCCGAAGCCGGTGCCGTGCACAGCCACCGCGCGGGCGTAGGGAGCGAGGTACTCCGGCGTGAGCTCTTCGCTGGCCATGGCCCGACCACGCTGTACCATCGCCCGCGATGCCCCGCGACCGTGAGCAAGCAGCCGGTTCCACCGCCGGGCCGACCGCAGCCCGATCCGCCCGCGAACGGCCCTGGAGCACCCGCACGCCCGACGGGCGCCTCGACTACATCGTGATCGGATCGGGCATGGGCGGGATGTGCTGCGCCGCGCTGCTCGCCAAGCTCGGCAAGCGCGTGTTGGTGCTCGAGCAGCACTACGAGCCCGGCGGCTTCACGCACACGTTCAAGCGCAAGGGCTTTCGCTGGGACGTCGGCGTGCATGCGGTCGGCGAGGTCACCGAGCGGGCGATGCCGGGGCGTCTGCTCGCGGCCCTGACCGACGGACGCCTGCGCTGGACCAGCCTCGGGCCGGTCTACGACGAGTTCTACTGGCCGGATAATTTTCGCATCGACTTCCCCGACACGCCCGAGCAGTTCAAGGCCAACTTGATCGCGGCGTTTCCCAACGAGGTCGAGGCGATCGAGACATGGTTTCGACTGGCCCGCGAGGCCGCCGGGGGCATGCGCGGCTACTACCTCAGCCGCGCGCTGCCGCCTGGGCTCGGACGTCACGCCGAGAAGCTGCTCGCACGCAAGGCCGCGCACATGTTCGAGCGCCGGACCGCCGACGTGCTCGCCGAGCTGACCGACGATCCGCGGCTGCGCGCGGTGTTGGTCTCGCAGTGGGCCTACTACGGCTCGCCGCCGAGCCGCTCCTCGTTTGCGATGCAGGCCCTGGTCACGCGGCACTTTCAGTGGGGTGGCTATTATCCGGTCGGCGGCTCGCAGGCGATCGCCCACGAGCTGCTGCAGACGGTCGCGGCCAACGGCGGCTGGACCAAGATCCGCGCCGACGTCGAAGAGATATTGATCGAGGACAACGCGGCGGTCGGCGTGCGCCTGCGCGGGCGCGATGGTGAGGACGGCGAGATCATTCGTGCCGATCGCATCGTCAGCGCCGCGGGTGTGTGGGCGACCGTCGAGCGCATGCTGCCGGCCGAGGTCGCCGAGCAGGACTGGGCGCGCTCGATCGCCAAGCTCGATCCTGCGCCGCCGCACGTGTGCCTGTACCTCGGCTTCGAGGGCGACATTCGGAAGGCCGGCGCGGGTGCGGCCAACAAGTGGTTCTACGAGACCTGGGACACCGAGGTCGACGCCTGGGACGTGAGCCCCGGCCAGCCGATCCCGCGCGCGCCCGTGCTTTATTGCTCGTTCCCATCGCTCAAGGATCCCGAGCACGACCCGGGGCCGCGAGTGCGTCACACCGGTGAGGTCGTCACCTTCGTGCCGTGGAAGGTGTTCGATCGCTGGCGAGGCTCTCGCTGGCAGCGGCGCGACGTCGACTACGACGCGTTCAAACGCGAGCTGCACGAGGCGTTGCTCAGGCAATATCTCGAGTACATGCCGGGGCTCGCCGACATGATCGTGCACGCCGAGCTGTCGACCCCGCTGACCACCGACTGGTTCGTGCGTCCGCAGGCCGGCTCGATCTACGGGCTCGAGCCCACGCCCGAGCGCTTCCGCAACCCGTGGCTGCGGCCGCGATCGCCAATCGGCAACCTGTTCTTCGCGGGCGCCGAGGTGTCGACCGTTGGGGTCATCGGCGCGATGATGGGCGGGGTGCTGGCCGCCGTCTCGGCCGAGCCGATCGCCGCGATGAAGCTCTTGAGCCGGCTCGATGGTGTGCGGTAGTCATCCACGACCATGCAGCGCCACAAGATCGAGCACGAGATTCACTGCCCGCCCGAGCGCCTGTGGGAGCTGTTCTTCACCGACGCCTTCAACATCGAGATGTACGAGCAGGGCATGGGCTTCCCCTCGTGCCGGGTGCCCGAGAAGACCGACGACGGCAAGGTGCTGCACCGTCGCATGGCGATGACCCCCAAGGTCGAGATGCCCAAGGTGCTGGCCAAGGTCGTCGGCGATCGCATCGGCTTCGAGGAGATCGGCGATTGGGTCCGCAGCGTGGACGAGTACCGCTGGCAGATCGTGCTCGCGGCGTTCGGCGACAAGGTCCAGATCAAGGGCACCATGCGGCTCGCCCCGCACGGCAGCGGTCACTGCATGCGCAAGGTCGAGTTCGTGGTCGATACCAACGTGTTTGGGATCGGCGGAGTGATCGAGAAGACCTCGGCGCAGAACGTGCTCGAGGGCTGGAACAACAGCGCCAAGTGGATCAACGGGTGGTTTGCCCGCAATCCCGCTTGAAGCCTCACTTCGCGTCGATTCGCAGCCAGACCTCGTCCGGGTTGCCGCTGCCGATCGCGATGAACAGCGCCCCGCCGCGACACGAGTGCATGGTCGCGCCGATGTTGACCTCGGGCTCCTGGCAGTCGCCGAGTAGCTCGCGGATCTGCTCGACGCTCGCGGTCTTGGGGATCGTCAGCTCGCCGATCGTCACGTCCTTGTCGCTGTGCATCAGCGAGATCTCGACGGTCTTGGCCTTGTCGGCCTCGTCGTAATAGGTGGTGATCGGGATCGTCATCGCCGAGAACTGCGGGTGGGTCTGAAAGCCGAGCGCTTCGACGTCCGCCTTGGCCATGCCGATGCGAACCGGGCCGATCGACTCGCCGGGGGTCAGCGCGACCGCATCGCCGCTCGCAGGCGGAGGGGTCGCGGGCTCGCTGGGCGGTGGGGCCGGCTCCTCCGGCCGAGCGGACGTCGCAGGCTCGGGTTGCTTGTCTTGCTTCGGGTCCTGCTTGGCGGTGCAGGCCAACGGGCCGAGCAGGAGCACGATGGAGAGCCGTCGGGCGAGCATGGACGCAGGATAAGCGATTCGCGTCACACAAGCGATTCGACTGCTGATCCGTGATCACGCGAAACGACCCTACCGAGCCCGGACCCGGCGGACCAAACGGAATCCCACGTTGGGGTTGAACGAGGCGACCGCGGCTGCACGAAACGAGACCGTCACGGCCGCCGCCGCGTCCGTCCACGAGCCGCCCCGCAGCACTCGCTGCAGCGGTTGATCCTCGGGCACGTCGTCGAGGTCGGCTTCGTACACGCTCGGATCGATGGCGGGTGTCTGCGCACCACCGTAGGCGAGCGCGTCGTAGACCGCAGCGGTCCACTCCCACACGCCGCCAGCCATGCCGTGGACGCCATAACCATTGGGCGGGAGCGTGCATGGATCGGCGAGCTCCCACTCGCCGAAATGATCGAAGTCGCAGCGCTCGCGCGTGGGCGGCTCGTCGCCCCATGGGTAGCGCTTGCCGATCAACCCGCCGCGCGCGGCCTTCTCCCACTCGGCCTCGCTCGGCAGCGCATATTCGACTCGGTCATTGCTCATGCGCTTCGCCAGCCGCTCGGCGTCGTTCCAGCTGACGGCGACCATCGGCTTGCGATCGAACTTGCCCAGGCGCTCGGGCCACGGGCCACTGTCACTGCCTCCGCTGCTGCAGTACTGCACGCGGATCTTGTTGCCGTGATGGACAAATCGCCCTCGTTCATTCGCCTCCGCGTCCGGCGGTCGGCTGTCGGGCGGCGCCGACCAACCGGCGAGCTCGGAGAAGGCCGTCCACGTCATTGGGATCTCGGCGATCCAGAATTGGTCGAGGGTGACCGGGTGGACGGGACGCTCGTCGGGATCGCCGGTCGTCGAGCCCATCGAGAAGGTGCCCGCCGGGACGTAGCGAAACACCAGCCCATGCTCCTCGACCGCGAAGCGATCGAGCAACGCCGCGCGCATGCTCGCGATCGCAGCATCGTGCGGCGCGAGGCCGTAGGCGCGATCGAGCGCGATCAAGGCGGTGACCTCGTCGCCGAGCGACAAGCAGCGATCGGCGGCCACTTGAAAGTCGTGAGCGTCGCCGACCGACCCGGCCGCGCCCGCGGTGAGTAGACTCTGACGATCGAAGAGGCTCATCGGCGCGGCTCCGATCGCTCGACGTGCACGTTGGTCAGCGGCGCGAGCCCACTGCGGGTCTGCAGCCACTCGTCATGCCAGGGATCCGGCGCATCGACGTCGCCGTGATAGGCCAGCGAGCGCGCCCGACAGCCGCCCGCGAAGCCCTCACCGCAGGCCTTCCCGCTGCGCTCGCGCAGGCGCTGAAACACGTGGCTGGCGTGCCAGATCTCGGCGAAGGATCGCTCCCGAAGATTGCCGCCGTCGAACTCCGATCCCAAGAAGCTGCACGGGTTGACCTCACCGGTCGCCGACACGCTCGCGACCAGATTGGCCGCGCCACAGCCCGGGTTCGCGTGCGTGCGAGCGGCCGTGTCCGAGCGCGCCTGCGGGCTGAACGGATCGATCCCCCGCAGCCGCGCGTCGTCGGGGGCGGTCTTGGAAAGACGTGCGAGCGCGTCGCGATACCCGGCGAAGCTCGGCATCATGTCGAGCCGATCGCGGGCGACGCCAACCGGATAGAGCGGCCGAAACACGGCCGTGTGCGCCCCAACCTCGCGCGCCAGCGCGGCGCAGGCCTCGACCTCCTCCACGTTGTCGGCGGTGATCGTGAACGCGAGCGTGAAGCGAGCGTGCTCGGCCAGCAGCCGCAGCCGTCGCTTGACCTCCGTGAAGGTCCCGAGCCCGCGCACGCGATCGTTGCTGCGAGCCGTCGCGCCCTCGAGGCTGACGTTCAACCACACGAGCTCGCGCCGCCCGATCTCGCGCGCCACCCGTTCATCGATCAACAACCCGTTGGTGGTCAGACACGGATGCAGCCCGTGCCCGGTCGCGGCGTCGAGGATCTCCAGCAGATCCTTGCGCAGCAGCGGCTCGCCGCCGGTCAGCCCCAACCTGTAGCTCCCCAGCGCCGCGAGCTCGCCGAACAGCCGATCCATTTCCGCCAGCGTCAGCTCGGTCTTGCGGGGCAGCGGCCCGGCAAAGCAGTGCGTGCAGCGAAGATTGCACGCGGCGATGATCTCGAGGTGGACCGCGAGCGGCCCGAGCAGGTGATCCGCGGGCGGCTCGGCCTCGAGCGCGACCGCAGCCAGGCGCCCGTCGACACGAAAGAACCCGAGCTGCTCGAAGTACTCGACGAAGTCGATCCGCGCCGCTCGCTGCTCGCCCTCGACCTCCTCGATCAACGCGTCGACCGGCTGCGCGATGCTGCGTCGCAGCAAAGCCGTGGTCTCGTGATCGAAGGGCAAGTAGCGCGAGCTTCGACGATCGAAGATCAAGCTGCCGAAGTGCTCGGGAATCAACACCAGCGGTGGACGACCCATCACGCGTCCTCCTCGGGGTCGTCGAGCTGCAGCTCGGGCACTTCGAAGCGCACGCGGATCCAAGCGCGATCGGCCGGCAACGCGATCGGTACCGCTCCGTACCGCCGCAGCTCCTCGGCTCGCCACATCTCGCGCTGCGCGGCGTCGAGCTCGGCCGGCTGCGCCACAGGCCACTGCGAGTCGTCGAACTCGGCCGAGGTCCAATCTTCCGGCGGCTGCTCGACCGTGACCCGCCACGCCCTCCCGACTTGCGACGTCAACAGCACGACCGGCGGCTCGGCTTCGTAGTCGCGTGCGAGCGCGCGAGCGATCGAGAGCACCAGGGCCGCCGGACGACGGCGCCGCAGTATCGACTCCACCCGCGACTGCGTCGGCGCGACGATCTCCGTGATCTCGATCGCCAGCGTGTGCGCCCCGGCGCGCAGGTCGACGCGCCCGCTGTCGAGCGGCGCGCCGTCGATCCACAGCGCGATCCTACCCTGCACGAAGCTCCGCACGATCGCAGGCGTGCCCGCGCCGGGATCGACCCAGCGCAGCACCACGCCGCCGCAGCCGGCCGGCACCTCGCAGTGCGAGTACTCTTCCAGCAACAGCCGCGGCGAGTGTTTCCGAAACCGATGCAGCGTATTGAGTCGCAGCGCTTCGTCCTCGTCCATCGAGCCCTCGTCAGCCATTGTCACGCAGTCCCGAGCCAATCTGACCGCGATCTCGCAGCGATTCGCGCATGCCCGCATCGCAGCGATAAAACGCTAAGGTTCCGCCGACGTGACCGAGACCCCCGCCTCCAAACCCTCACTTGCGGAGCCCCACACGGCCGCGACGGTGCTGCTCGCCCGAGTCGAGCGCGAGAGCGGGCAGTCGCCCAGCCTCACCTCGTTCGACGTGTGGATGCGGACGGCTGCGCATGCGTGCCGGGCCGAGCTGGCCGAGCGCGTGAACGAGACCCTGCGAGCCGACCGCGAGGCCAAGGCCAAGCGCGTGCACTACCTGTCGATGGAGTTCTTGATGGGCCGCGCGCTGAGCAACGCGCTCGCAGCCCTGCAGCTCGAGCCTGCGTTCAAGACCGCCGCCGATGCAGCCGAGCGCGACGCCGAAGAGATCCTCGATCGCGAGCCCGACGCCGCGCTCGGCAACGGCGGCCTCGGGCGCCTGGCCGCCTGCTTCCTCGACTCGATGGCCACGCTCGGGCTGCCGGCGTTCGGCTACGGCCTCCGCTACGAGTACGGGATGTTCGAGCAGCGCATCCACGACGGCCGGCAGACCGAGGAGCCGAGCGACTGGCTGCGCAACGGCAACCCGTGGGAATTCCATCGGCCCGAGGTGCGCTTCCACGTCGGCTTCGGTGGCCGCGTGGTGATGGACGGCGTCGGTCGTCGCTGGGTGCCCGGCGAGACGCTGCACGCGACCGCGTACGACTTCATCGTGCCGGGCCACGGCACCCGTCGCGTGGCCGTGCTGCGGCAGTGGCAAGCGGCGCCGAGCCAACCGATCGACTTCGCCGCGTTCTCGCGCGGTGAGTATGCGGCCGCAGGCGCGGCCAAGCTCGCGGCCGAGACCATCAATTGGGTGCTGTACCCCGACGACTCGACCGCGGCCGGTCGCCAGCTGCGGCTGCGCCAGGAGTTCTTCCTGGTCAGCGCGTCGCTGCAGGACATCATCGCGCGGCACGTCGCCGATCACGAGCGGCTCGAGTCGCTCGGCGAGAAGGCGGCCATCCACCTCAACGACACCCACCCGGCGCTGGCCGTGCCCGAGCTGATGCGCCTGCTGATCGACGTGCACGGGATGAGCTGGGACGCCGCCTGGGCGCAGTGTCGGCAGGCGCTCAGCTACACCAACCACACGCTGATGCCCGAGGCGCTGGAGACCTGGCCGGTGCGCATGCTCGAGGAGCTGCTCCCGCGCCACCTCGAGATCATCTACGAGCTCAACGATCACTTCCTCGCCCACGTGCGTCGGCAGTTCCCGGGTGACGAGCAGCTGGTCGCGCGCGCGTCGGTGATCGACGAGTCCGGCGAGCGACGGGTCCGCATGGCGCCGCTCTCGATCATCGCCTCGCACCGGGTCAACGGCGTGTCCAAGCTGCACTCGGATCTGATGGTCGAGACCATCTTCGCCGACTACGCCAAGATCGCCCCCAAGCGCTTCTGCAACGTCACCAACGGCGTGACGCCGCGGCGCTGGCTGGCCCAGGCCAACCCGCCGCTGACCGAGCTGCTCGATCGGCGGCTCGGCGGCTCGCCGGACTGGCGCATTGCGCTGGATCGGCTCGGCGAGCTGCGAGCGCTGGCTGGCGATCCGGCGCTGCAGGCCGAGGTGCTCGCCGCCAAGCGCCACAACAAGCAGCGGCTGGCCGAGCTCGTGCGCCGCGAGCTGGGCCTGCCGATCGATCCCGACAGCCTGTTCGACGTCCACGTCAAGCGCATCCACGAGTACAAGCGGCAGCTGCTCAACCTGCTCCACGTGGTCGCGCGCTACCAGGCCATCTGTGCCGACCCGACCGCCGACTGGTTGCCGCGCACGGTCATCTTCGCGGGCAAGGCCGCGTCGGCCTACGCGATCGCCAAGACCATCATTCGGCTGATCCACGACGTCGCGCGCGTGGTCAACAGCGACCCGCGCGTGGACGGGCGGCTGCGCGTGGTGTTCGTGCCCAACTACGGCGTGTCGCTGGCCGAGGTCATCATCCCGGCCGCCGACCTCTCCCAGCAGATCTCGACCGCCGGCACCGAGGCCTCCGGCACCGGCAACATGAAGCTCGCGCTCAACGGCGCGCTGACGATCGGTACCTGGGACGGCGCCAACATCGAGATGGCCGAGGCGATCGGCCGCGAGCACGTGTTCATCTTCGGGCTCGACGCCAATCAGGTGCAGGAGCTGCGCACGAGCGGCTATGTGCCGCGGCGCTACTACCAGCGCGACCCCACGCTGCGGCGGGTGATCGACGCGATCGGTGACGGTGCCTTCTCGCCGCACGAGCGCGACCGCTACCGGTCGCTGATGGACACGCTGCTCAACCGCGACTCGTACCTGCTGCTCGCCGACTTCCGCGACTACCTGCAAGCGCACGCGCGCGTGGACGCGCTGTATCGGCAGCCGTCGGTGTGGGCGGAGCATGCGATCCTCAACATTGCGAGCATGGGCGAGTTCTCCTCGGATCGCACCATTCGGCAGTACGCCGAGGCGATCTGGAAGATGCCGATTTGACCGATGTGATGGGCAACGCCGGCCTCACTGCTGTCGAGATCGACGCGCTGGCGCGAGCGGCCCACGGCGATCCATTCGCGGTGCTCGGCCCGCACGCGAGCGCAGAGGGGATCTGGCTGCGGGTGCTGGTGCCGGACGCCCGCAGCGTGTCGGTGTTGGTTGGCGACGAGCGGCTCGCCACGCTCGACGCGATTCACCCGGTCGGCCTGTTCGCCAAGCTGTTCGAGCCCGACTCGCTCCCGCACGACTATCGGCTCGAGATCGAGGATCCGCAGGACACCCGCACGATCGAAGAAGACCCCTATCGCTTCGGCCCCTCGCTCGGTGCGATCGATCGCTACCTGCTCGCCGAGGGCACGCACCTGCGCCCGTGGCAGGTGCTCGGCGCTCACGTGTGCGAGCAAGACGGCGCAGCCGGAGTCCGCTTCGCCGTGTGGGCGCCGAACGCCTCGCGCGTGGCGGTGATCGGCGACTTCAACGACTGGCACGAGCTGCGCCACCCGATGCGCTTTCATCCGGGCGCGGGCGTGTGGGAGCTGTTCATCCCGAACGTGCCACTCGGGGCCGTCTACAAGTATGCGGTGCGGGCCCGCGACGGCGTGGCCCTACCCCACAAGGCCGATCCCTACGCGTTCGCCTCGGAGCTGCGGCCGGCGACCGCCAGCGTGATCACGGTCGAGCCGCAGACGGCCCCGCGGTCGCGCGCCATCGACAATTCGCCGAGCGCACCGATCTCGATCTACGAGGTCCACCTCGGCTCGTGGCGGCGCACGACCGACAACCAGTTCCTCGACTGGTCGACCCTCGCCGAGCTACTCCCCGCTTACGTCGCGGGCCTGGGCTTCACGCACATCGAGCTGCTGCCGATCGCCGAGCACCCCTTCGACGGCTCGTGGGGCTACCAGGTCACGGGCATGTATGCGCCGACCAGCCGCTTCGGCGACCCGCGTGGCTTCGCGGACTTCGTGGCCGCCTGTCATGCGCACAAGCTCGGCGTGATCCTCGACTGGGTGCCCGCGCACTTCCCCAACGACACCCACGCGCTCGCACAATTCGACGGCACCGCGCTCTACGAATATGCCGATCCGCGCGAGGGCCTGCACAAGGACTGGAACACGCTGATCTTCAATTTTGCGCGCACCGAGGTCCGCAATTATCTGGTCGGCAACGCGCTCTACTGGCTGGAGACCTGGGGCCTCGATGGTCTGCGCGTCGACGCGGTCGCCTCGATGCTGTACCGCGATTACTCGCGCCAAGACGGCGAGTGGATCCCCAACGTCGAGGGCGGGCGCGAGAACCTCGAGGCGGTCGCGCTGATCCAGCGCATGAACGAGGTCGTCGACGCCGAGCTGCCCGAGGCCATCACCGTGGCCGAGGAGTCGACCAGCTGGCCGGGCGTGACGCGGCCGGTCGAGGACGGCGGGCTCGGCTTTCACTTCAAGTGGAACCTCGGGTGGATGCACGACACGCTGCGCTACATGGGCATCGATCCCATCTATCGCAAGCATCACCACGAGGCGCTCACCTTCGGGATCATGTACGCCTTCGACGAGCAGTTCGTGCTCGCGCTCTCGCACGACGAGGTCGTGCACGGCAAGCGCTCGCTGCTCGGCAAGATGTCCGGCGATCGATGGCAGCAATTCGCCAACCTCCGCGCCTACTTTGGATTCATGTGGGGGCACCCCGGCAAGAAGCTGCTGTTCATGGGCGGCGAGCTGGCGCAGGAGCGCGAGTGGAACCACGATCGCGCGCTCGACTGGGCGCTGCTCGAGGCGCCCGAGCATCGCGGGATTCAGACGCTGATCGCCGACCTCAACCGGTTCTACCGCGCGCACCCGGCCTTGTACGAGCTCGACGGCAGCGAGCAGGGCTTCGAGTGGATCGTGACCGACGATCGTGACCACTCGATAATCGCGTTCGTGCGCAAGTCGAGCGACGGCGCCCGGGTGCTGGTGGTCTGCAATTTCACCCCGGTGCCCCGGCATGGCTATCGCGTGGGCATGGATGAAGCGGGCGCGTGGATCGAGCGGCTCAACACCGATGATCCCAAATATGGCGGATCGGGCGTCGGCAACGGCAGCGCGGCGATCGAGAGCGAGGAAATCCCCTCGGACGGGCGACCGCACTCGCTCGCGCTGCACCTGCCGCCGCTCGGCACCGTGATGCTCGAGCCGCTGCTCAATCCGGCGTGCGGCGGTTCTTGTCCAGAATAGCCAAAATGATCATCAGAAACGCCAGGAGCCGCGGCAGGTAGCTCCAGTGGCCGTGCTCGGACGCGCCGGGGGCGAACGCCCGGATGATCCATCCGAGCCCGAACACCCAGAACGCGACCGCGAACCAGATGAAGAAGCGGTCCTTGCTGAGTCGCCAGAATTTCAGGAAGCGGAGGCCGATCACGAACGACGCCATGACCAGCGTGCCGGAGAGGAACAGCTCGGGTCCCTGCATCATCATGACTCCTCCCAGATCAGGCCGATCAGCAGCAGCATCATCGAGCCCAACGCGGTCCCCGAGCGCGCGATCGCGAGGTCGACGTCCGGCACGATCAGCAGATCGATCACGAGCATGACGTTGTTGAGCGCGAGACCGACGAAGCACAGCGTGCTCCACATGAGCAGCCTCGTTCCGTTGCGCCGATGGCTGCGCCACAGCAATACCGCGCAGAACAGGCTGGTCACGGCGCACAAGATGTAGACGGTCTCAGGCATCGCCGTCCTCCTCCTTCTTCTTGCGGAGCTGGAACGCGTCCGCGAACCTGCGCGCCGCGATTCCCCGGATCTTGTCCAACGAGATTTCCGTCAACGTGCGGACCACGAGCAATCGATCCTCTTCATAGAGGACCGCAATCTCGTCGAGCGCCGCGAGCTCGGTCGAGTCCAGGGTCAGGCGCGCGGCATCGCCGGTGAACTGCACTCCGCCGGCACGCGCGAGCTCCTCGATCCCGCGCTCCACGATGTGGCTCGCCAGCCGCAACTTCGTACTGAGCTCGGGCACCGCCAAGGTGTTCGCCGCGGCACAACGCAATGCCAGGGCGATCTCGAGCTTCTCGAACGAGTTGAGCATCACGTCGAGGAGCCGACGCGCGGCCGCTGTTGGTCGATCGGTCACGTCGAGTGGGTTTGCGACTCTGACCCAGCACAAAGTTGATGACAAGTCACGATGGTATCGGCGCAGACCTCGTCACGGGGTGCTCGCCGCGCGGCAGCTCTCCGCTGCTCACGCCTCGGCACACGAAGTTCGATGGTTGATCATGCCGCAGAGATTCCAGTAACCTGGGCAGCGCTGCTTGGCACCAATGTCGCTGATCCCCGGTCTCCCCTATCCGCTCGGCGCCACGTTGCGCGACGGCGGGGTCAACTTTGCGGTCGCATCCGATCGTGCGACCGCGATCGAGCTGTGCACGTTCGACGCAGGTGGCGAGGAGCAGCGCGAGCGCTTGCCGGGCCACGACGATGGGGTCTGGCACGGTTTCCTGGCGCGTGCGAGCGCGGGGCTGCGCTATGGATTTCGAGCGCACGGACCCTGGGCGCCGAGCGAGGGGCACTTCTTCAATCCCAACAAGCTCCTGCTCGATCCCTACGCGCGCGAGGTGGTCGGCGAGTTCGTCTGGGATGATGCGCATTACGGGTATGTCCGCGGTGACGCTTCGATGCGCCGCGATACTCGTGACAATGCGGCGCTGATGCCCAAGGCCCGAGTCGCGGCCCCGCTCGACGGCCCGCCTCCGGTGCCCCTGCGCGTGCCCGCGGCCGATACGGTGATCTACGAGCTGCACGTCAAAGGCTTCAGCAAGCTGAATCCGGCCATCCCGGAGCCGCTGCGCGGGACCTATGCCGGGCTCGCGCATCCGGCCAGCATCGCGCACCTGCAGGCGCTCGGGGTCACGACCGTCGAGCTGCTGCCGGTCCAGCATGCGATCTCCGAGCGACGGCTGGTCGCGCTCGGACTCTCCAATTATTGGGGCTACAACCCAATCGCGTGGTTTTGTCCCGATCCGCGGCTGTCGAGCACGCCCAGCGATCCCACGGCCACCCGCGCGGAGTTTCGAGCGATGGTCGCAGCCCTGCACGCGGCCGGGCTCGAGGTGCTGCTCGACGTGGTCTTCAACCATAGCGCCGAGGCCGGCGAGACCGGCCCCACGCTGTCACTGCGCGGGCTCGACGAGACGCTCTACTATCGCCACGAGCATGGCGATCCGCAGCGCTGCGTGAATTGGACCGGCTGCGGAAACACGCTGAATTTTCATCAGCCGCGGGTCGTGCAGCTCACCCTCGATGCGCTGCGCCACTGGGTCGAAGAATTCGGCGTGGATGGGTTTCGCTTCGACCTCGCGCCGACCCTCGGGCGCACCCACGTCGAGTTCGATCCGGTCGCGCCGTTGTTCGTCGCGCTCGCCCAGGATCCGACGCTGGCGGGCATCAAGCTGATCGCCGAGCCCTGGGATCTGGGCCCGCACGGCTATCGACTGGGCGGGTTCCCGCGCCGCTGGCTGGAGTGGAACGATCGCTACCGCGACTGCGTGCGCCGCTTCTGGCTGCACCGCGACGTCGACCGAGCCGAGCTCGCGCGCCGCATCGCAGGATCGAGCGACGTGTTTGCCCGCGAGCTGCGAGCCCCGACCGCCTCGCTCAACCTCGTGACCGCGCACGACGGCTTCACGCTGGCCGATCTGGTCAGCTATGCCCGCAAGCACAACCTCGCCAACGCGGAGGACAACCGCGACGGCCACACCAACAATCACTCGGTCAATTGTGGCGTCGAGGGTCCCACCGAAGATCCACAGATCCTCGGGTTGCGCCGCGATCGGAGTCGCGCATTGCTCGCGACCTTGCTGTGCTCTCGAGGCACACCGATGCTGCTGGCCGGCGACGAGCTGGGCCGAACTCAGCGCGGCAACAACAACGCCTATTGCCAGGACAACGCGATCAGCTGGATCGACTGGAGCACGATCGACGCGTCGCTGCTCGCGTATGTGCAGCAGCTAATCGCGCTGCGCCGCGATTACCCGGCGCTGCGCTGGCTCCCGCTTACCCGAGTGGCGACCCAAGGGGTCGCAGGAGGGCCGGGGGGCCCCCCGGGATGCGAAGCATTTTGGGGGGGGTGTTCCGGCTCCGAGCCGGAACCCCTAATCGAGTGGCTGCGGCCCGACGGCGAAGCGATGGGCGTCGAGGACTGGCACGACACCGACGAGCACGCGCTGATGGTGCGGCTCGGCGATCTGGACGACGCGCTGTTGCTGCTGTTCAACGCCGAGCTCGCGCCGCGCGAGTTCGTGCTGCCGCCTGGCGTGTGGACAATCGTGCTGTGCAGCGCCCGGGCGGCGCCCGAGCAGCTCGACGACCGCGTGATCGCGCCGGCCCACGCGGTCGTGGTCCTGGCAGCCCAGCAATGACTTTCTCCAAAGAGGCGATCAGCATGCACGAGCGCGCATCCGGAATTCTCCTGCACCCGACCTCGCTGCCCGGTCCGCACGGAATCGGCGATCTCGGTCCCACCGCCTACCACTTCGTCGATTGGCTGGTCGCGGCCGGACAGCGATTGTGGCAGGTGCTGCCGCTCAACCCGGTCGGCCCGGGCCACTCGCCCTACGCGAGCGTCTCGGTGTTCGCAGGCAGCCCGCTGTTGGTCGCGTTCGAGCCGTTGATCGAGGCCGGCTGGCTCGCGCCGATCCCCGCTGACGAGCTGGGCCGGTTCGATGCACGCCGGGTGGACTTCGAGCGGGTGATCCCCTGGCGGATGGCCAAGCTCCGTGCCGCCGCTCGAGGCTTCTTCGCCCATACGGACCCGAGCGCCCGCGCGGCCTACGACGACTATGTGGCGGCCGAGTCCGGGTGGCTGGACGACTACGCGCTGTTCATGGCTCTCGACGCGCACTTTCAGGCCACCCAGGGGCTCGACGCGTGGCAGCGCTGGCCGACCGAGCTCGCCCGCCGCGAGCCCGCTGCGCTGGCGGCCGCTCGGGCACAGCACCACGACGAGATCGAGTTCTGGCGGTTCGTGCAATTTTGCTTCGATCTCCAGTGGGCATCCGTCAAGCGCTACGCCAACGAGCGCGGCGTCGAGATCGTCGGTGATCTGCCGATCTTCGTGGCCGGGCATGGTGCCGACATTTGGAGCCGCACGGGCCTCTACCTGCTCGACGAGAACCTCGAGCAGGCGGTGGTCGCCGGGGTCCCGCCCGACTTCTTCGCCAAGACCGGACAGCGCTGGGGCAACCCGCTCTACGACTGGGCGGCGATGGCCCGCGACGGCTACGCGTGGTGGATCGCCCGCGTACGCCGGCAGCTGGCGCTGGCCGACATCGTGCGCATCGATCACTTTCGCGGGTTCGCGGCCTACTGGGAGATTCCGGCCAGCAGCGCGGTCGCGACCGACGGACGCTGGGTCCCGGGCCCCGGCCCGGCGCTGTTCGAGGCGCTGCGGGCCGCGCTCGGACAGCTGCCGGTCATCGCCGAGGATCTCGGCATCATCACCGAGGACGTCGAGCAGCTCCGCGATCAGTTCGAGCTGCCCGGCATGCGGATCGTGCAATTCGGGTTCAGCGGTCAAGCCGACCATCCATTCTTGCCCCACAACTATCCGGTGAATTGCGTGGTCTACACCGGCACCCACGACAATGACACGATTCGGGGCTGGTACGCGGGCGCGTCCGAGCGCGAGCGGGCGTTCGCCCGCGAGTACCTCAATTGTGACGAGGGCAATCTCCCGTGGTCGATGATTCGCGCGGCCTCGTCCTCGGTCGCCAAATACGCGATCTATTCCATGCAAGATCTGCTGGGCCTGGGCAGCGAGCACCGCATGAACCGCCCCGGCGAGACCGGGCATTGGGCTTGGCGTTTCGCGTGGGACATGATCGGGCCCGAGCCTGCGCGCTGGCTGGCGCGGGTCAGCGCCGCGCACGGCCGCTCGGACTTCGGTCGGCTCGAGCTGCGATAGCACTGACGTAAATATCCGATCTGCGCTCGGCGCCTGGCCGACTCTGCCAGGCGGGGCTGGCGGATCGCTATATTTTGCGTCGCCGGTGGGAGCGCCGTATTGCGGTATGTGGTCGGCTTGCTAGGGTGCGACGATCGAAAAGCTCGGGCGCCTGCAGGCGCCGCCGAGCGCGAGGCGGCTGCGTCGCCACGATGAAACCCATGCTCACGGAAACCGGTACCCCCAGCGGGCAGGGAAGCGCCGACACGCCGTCGCGCTCGGCCGAGCTCTCCGAATTGCTGTCGGCCCTGCAGGCCGTGCGCGAGGGCGACTTCTCGGTGCGGCTGCCCGGCGACTGGACGGGCATCCACGGCAAGCTGGCGGACGCGGTCAACGACATCGTCGCAAGCAATCAGCAGATGGCCGCCCAACTCGAGCGCATCGGGCAGGTGGTCGGCAAGGAAGGGCGCACGCGTCAGCGCCTGAAGCTCTCGCGCTCGACCGGCGCGTGGGCGGCCATGGAGTCCTCGGTCAACACGCTGATCGAGGATCTGCTGTGGCCGACCACCGAGGTCACGCGCGCGCTCGCGGCCGTGGCCCAGGGCGACCTACTCGAGACCGTGCGCCTCGACGTCGACGGGCGCAGCGTGCAGGGCGAATTCCTGCGCTCGGCGATGATCGTCAATTCGATGATCAAGCAGCTGAACGTGTTCACCTCCGAGGTCACGCGCGTCGCTCGCGAAGTCGGCACCGACGGCAAGCTCGGCGGCCAGGCGCAGGTGCCCGACGTGACCGGCGTGTGGAAGGATCTGACCGAGTCGGTCAACTCGATGGCGTCGAACCTGACCGCGCAGGTCCGCAACATCGCCGAAGTGACGATCGCGGTCGCCAACGGTGACCTGTCGAAGAAGATCACCGTCGACGTCCGCGGCGAGATTCTGCAGCTGAAAGAGGCCATCAACACGATGGTCGATCAGCTGCGCTCGTTCGCGTCGGAGGTCACCCGAGTCGCGCGCGAGGTCGGCACCGACGGCAAGCTCGGCGGCCAGGCGCAGGTGCCCGGGGTCGCGGGCACCTGGAAGGACCTGACCGACAACGTCAACTTCATGGCCTCGAACCTGACCGCGCAGGTCCGCAACATCGCGGCCGTGGCCACTGCGATCGCGCGTGGCGACCTGTCGCGCAAGATCACCGTCAACGTCTCGGGCGAGATCCTCGAGCTGAAAGAGACCGTCAACACGATGGTCGACCAGCTCAACGCGTTCGCTGGCGAGGTCACGCGCGTCGCTCGTGAGGTCGGCACCGAAGGCCGGCTCGGCGGTCAGGCCAACGTGCTCGGCGTCGCCGGGACCTGGAAGGACCTGACCGATTCGGTCAACTCGATGGCCAACAACCTGACCACGCAGGTCCGCAACATCGCCGACGTGGCCACGGCGATCGCCAACGGCGACCTGTCGAAGAAGATCACCGTCGACGTCTCCGGCGAGATCCTTCAGCTCAAGCAGACCATCAACACGATGGTCGATCAGCTCAACGCGTTCGCGTCGGAGGTCACCCGCGTCGCTCGTGAGGTCGGCACCGAGGGCAAGCTCGGCGGCCAGGCGCAGGTCCGTGGTGCGGCCGGCACCTGGAAGGATCTGACCGAGGCGGTGAACTCGATGGCCGGCAACCTGACCGCGCAGGTCCGCAACATCTCGGAGGTCGCGACCGCGATCGCCTCGGGCGACCTCTCGCGCAAGATCACCGTCGACGTGAAGGGCGAGATTCTCCAGCTCAAGGAGACGCTCAACACCATGGTCGACCAGCTGAGCGCGTTCGCGTCGGAAGTGACACGCGTCGCCAAGGAAGTCGGCACCGACGGCAAGCTGGGCGGCCAGGCGGACGTCCCCGGCGTCGCCGGTACGTGGAAGGACCTCACCGACAACGTGAACGCCATGGCCGGCAACCTGACCAGCCAGGTTCGGAACATCGCCGACGTAACCACCGCGGTGGCCCGCGGTGACCTCTCGAAGAAGATCACCGT
>DATLLB010000836.1:0-7318 GCA_035538075.1 Enhygromyxa sp. | reverse complement strand
GGTCGTGCGCGAGCCGATCGAAGGGCCGCCGGATCGGGATCGCCCGCGCGCCGCCAAAGCGCTCGCGCCCGATCCACGGCTGCTCGGCGACTCCGGCTGCCAGGTGTTCTCGGCCCACGGCAGCGGCATCGGAGTCGGGCTTTTGGCCGGCAAGATGTTGGCCGAGTCGCTCGTGCGTGGCGACGGCTTGCCCGGCTACCAGCGTCGATTCATGCGCGAGCAGGGCGGAGTGCTGGCCGCCTACGACGTGTTTCGCCGCTACTCGCAGCACATGCACACGGACGACCTGCTGACCTTGATGCGCGCAGGCTTGATCGACGCCGAGTCTTCGGCCGCCGCGACCGCGCAGCGCTTGCCCACGCTCGACCTGAAGACCGCCAAGCACAAGCTCGAAGCGCTCACCCGCGCGCCCACGCAGGCGCTCGCGCTCGCGCCCACGGTCGCGCGCATGGCTGCGGCGGTCGGGCTCTATCGGGCCTATCCCGACGAACCCGACTACCTGCATCACTGGTCACGCGCGATCGCTCGAGTTGTCGGCGACCGCGAGCCCGACATCACTCGTACGTGAGCCGATAGATCGCGCCGCCCTCGTCATCGCTGATCAGCAGCGAGCCGTCGGCGAGCACCGCGACGTCGACCGGTCGGCCCCAAGCCTCACCGGACTCCTCGTCCAAAAAGCCCTCGACCAGCGATCGATAGCCCACCGGCTCGTTGCCGTTCAACTGCACCACCATCACGCGATAGCCGATCGGATCGGAGCGGTCCCACGAGCCGTGCTCGGCGATGATGACCGCGCGGCGATACTGCTCCGGGAACATGCTGCCGGTATAAAACCGCATGCCGAGCGCGGCCACGTGGGGACCCAACTGCTGGACCGGGGGCACGAACTCGGCGCAAGTTCGGCCCTCGCCAAATACCGGGTCGAGGATCTCGCCGCCATGACAGTGCGGATAACCAAAGTGCAGACCCGCGCTCGGGGCTCGATTGAGCTCGTCGGGCGGGACATTGTCGCCGAGGCTGTCGCGGCCATTGTCGGTAAACCACAGCTCCTGCGTATCGGGGTGCCAGTCGAAACCCACGGTGTTGCGCACGCCGTGGGCGAACACCTCGAGCTCGCTGCCGTCCGGCCGCAGGCGCACGATGCTGGCGTAGATCGGCTCGTCGCGCATGCACGCGTTGCAAGGGGCACCGACGCCCACATACAGATATCCGTCGGGTCCCATCCTCATGTAGCGCCACCCGTGCGCCGGGTCGCTCGGCAGCGCGTCGGTGATGATCGTGGGTGACGGCGGGTCGTCGAGCTGCCCGTCGATGTCCGCGTAACGCAAAATTCGATCGGGCTCGGCCACGTAGAGATCGCCGTCGTGATAGGCGATGCCATTGGGCGTATCGAGCCCGCTGAGCACCGTGATCACCTGGTCGACGCTGCGATCGCCGTCATGATCGAGGACCGCATGGATCCGACTGCCGTCGCGCGTGCTGACGTACACGACCCCGTCCGGCCCCAGCGCGAGCGAGCGCGCGTTGGGGACCTGCGACGTGTACAGCTCGATCGAGAAGCCCGGAGGCAGGCGCAGGCGATCGAGCCCTGCCTCGCTGGCCTGCGGGCGCGGCTGCGGGCTACGAACCTCGCTGGCCGCTCGCGCGCCGTCCTCGACCTGCTCGCGCGACTGCGGATCCTGCTTCGACCGAACTCCGCAGGCGGACGCGATCAGCACCGCCGCGATCACGGCCACGCTGCGACCAGGGATAGTTGCATATTGCATGTGGTTGATCCTCCATTCGCGCCGGACGGCGCTGAAGCCCACCCATGCAAGCCACATGCCCTACCCGGACGATTGACGCGCCTCGATCGTCGGGACATTCGCCGGCGGCTCGGCGCCAGCAGCTTGCGTCGCACGGCCCACGACCATGCGATCGCGCAGCCACGGATCGATCCACAGCAGCGCCGCGAGGATCACGAAGTAGCCGGCAAACGCCGCGCTGGTGGCCGTGTTGTAGTGAAACGGCACGTTGTCGGTGAGCATCTGCAGCTTCGTCAACCACGCCGCGGTCAAGAACAGCAAGGCCGCCAGCAGCAACTGCTTGCGGTCCTCGAACATCCGGCGATCGACGAGCAGCAGCAGCACCATCACCGAGTAGTAGTAACGGGTCGCAACCGTCAGGAAGAAGAACCCCGCCGCGGCGAACAGCGCGGTGAAGGTCACCGCGTCGAGCTTGCGCACCGACAGCAGCAGGGGCCCGAGCACCAGCAACACGGCCAAGTAGAAGAAGTGATCGCGGGTCTGGAACAGCTCGGTCTTCTTCGACCAGCCGACGAAGTGGTGCTTGTCGGTCAGGTTGCCGTCCATCATGAACATGTGCTTGAAGCCCGACCGAAACCCACGCGTGTGGGCGGTGTGGACCTTGATGTTGTGCCACCACTCGCGCCAAGCATCGACGCCAGCGCCCAAGCTGTCG
Source organism: Enhygromyxa sp. (assembly GCA_035538075.1). Classification (GTDB taxonomy): domain Bacteria; phylum Myxococcota_A; class Polyangia; order Nannocystales; family Nannocystaceae; genus Plesiocystis. Next base: position 4,858 of record DATLLB010000836.1, on the reverse strand, counting down.
GTCAGCGTCAGGCTCAAGCCGAACAGCACCAGCCCGGTGACCACGAAGCCGATCCCGAAGTTGAGGTACTCGCGGCGAAGCTTGCGGGTCGCCAGCAATTCGACACCCGCCTTGAAGCCGAGCCCGACCGCGAAGATGGCCGGGAACGCCCGCTCGGCGGTCGCCCAGGCCACGCACGCGCCGGCGATGCCGAACCTGTCCTTCTTCATCGCGACCAGCGCGAAGATCAGCATCGCGATGTAGTCGAAGCGCAGGATCGACCCGCCCATGTGCAGGTAGCGGTTCGGGAAGTTGGCGCAGAAGAACAGGATCGCGATCGCGGCGGTCTTGACGTCCCAGGCCCAGGCGATGGCCGCGAACGCCAGCAGCATCAGCCAGACGTCGAGCAAGCCCAGCCAGATGTACTCGTCCCAGACAATCGGGACGTCGGCGGTGACCTTGCTGAGGATCCACGCGTGGAAGGGCGTGCCGTTGAAGCCCTTGTCCGTGAACAGCTTGTTCCACATGTTGTGGCCGCCAAGCGCGTGGATGTCGTCGATGTCCTTGCCGAATTGCTCGAGCCGCTCGGGCGTGAACAGCTCGGCGCAGTCGCGCTCGCCGACCGCTTCCGCGGTCTTCGGGATCTTCAGCGTCTCGATGTCGCGCATCTTCGGGACCCGCTTGAAGTGGCCCGAATTCATCTCGTCGATCTCCCAGGTACACTCGTAGATCCGGAAGTATCCGAGCTCTGCGAAGTACTTGGTGCCGATGACCTGGTGATAGATGTCCCAGGTGTGCAACCAGGTCTTGTTGTTGCGCGAGCCGTAGAAGTACTGCGTGGCCGAGCACAGCGCGGCGACCAGCAGCGCGGCGGTGATCATGCGATCGCCCCAGCGTAGCCAGCGGTTTGGTGCCTGCGGATCGCTGCTCCTGCGCCTGTAGAGGATCAGCGTGCGCCAGGCGACCGCGACCAGCAAGAACGCCAGGGTGCCGATTGCGAACGCGAACTGGATCTCGTTGGTCTGCCCACGCGTGGTGATCAGCAGCCAGATCTTGCCGAACACGCTGGCCTCGCTCCAACCCTCCATCGGTATCAGCGCGATCACGACTGCGCTCCCTTCTGGTTACGCCGCGCGCGGAGCTTGGCGATCAGCGGAAACTTGGGTGCAGCTTGGGTCGCCGGATCGAGCGCGGGGATCGATGGCGGCGCGCCTGGAGGATCACCGTGCTCGCGCAGATCGGGCAGCACCACCAGCGCGACCGCGAGGCCGAGCAACAGCGTGGTCAGCAGGTGCGAATACACGGTGTTGAACAGGAATGGCTCGTATTGATGAATGCGCACGATCCCGTGCATGCCGACGCAGAGCGCCAGACAGCCGGCGGCGAGCACCGTGACCGGGCGCCCGACCAACACACGCGAAGCCTCGTGGTGCTTGCCGACCGCCCCGGCCGCGAGCAGCAAGAGCGGCAGCGCCACGCCCCACGTGCGCGCCTCGGTCGAGAAGAACGCGAAGGTCGCCGTGATCGCGGCGATGCTCGCGAACGCGACGGGAGGAAGACGGCGAACGGCGAGCAGTGAGGGCACCAGCAGCAGCAGCGCGCAGATCGTGATCCAGCCCTCGCGATCGACGAGGTGCTGCGCCTTGACCGGGTACGGGACCCAGCGCGGCGAGGTCATCAAGTTGCCGTCGGGCGCGAACAGCCAGCGCAGCCCGACCTGCCGCGCGCCGTCGGCATAGCGGACCAGCGCGACCTGATCGGCCCAGCTCGACCAGTTCGCGAAGCCACCGGGCAAGCTCGCGCTCAGCAGCAAGAACACCGACGCGCTCGCGCCCGCACCGATCGCCAGACGAGTCAGCTCGCGCTTGCGCGAGCGCCCGCCCAGCCAGTCGACGCCGAGCTTGGCGAGCAGACCGAGCACCAGCAGGGTCGGCCAGACCAGCTCGACCGCGGCGAAGCCCAACAGCGCGCCAGCCAATCCCCAGCGCTCGAGCTCGCACGCGGCAAAGCCCGCGAGCACGATCGCGATCACCAGCGCCCCAGTCGGCGTCGCGCCGCCGGAGATCGGGCTGGCTCCGAATTCGACGAATGTAGCGATCCCGACCAGCGCCGCGACGCGCAGCCCAGACGCGCGCTGGACCAGCACCAGCGCAGCCAGTGCTGCGATCCCCGACAGCAGCGAGAGCGCGAACAAGCTGCCCGCGGAGATCGGCAGGATCGAGAACACGATCCGCTGACGCGCGAGACGAGCGGGCGTCGCGGTCGGCCCGTAGCCCTGCAGCTCGATCGACATGCGCTGATCGGAGGGCATCGCCACGATCGCCGCCACGTCGGCCCCGAGCGCCGCCCAGCGCTCGTCGTCGAAGCGCTCGCGGCAGTCGGTCTTGCTCAGCGAAGCGCGAGCGGGCACCAGCTTGCCGCCGACATCCGGCGGTGGCGGCTTCGGCCTCGAGCGGACCACGTGACCTTGTTCATTGCGCTCCGGCTCGGGTGTGGGCTCGAGCTCCGGCCCCGGCCCGAGCTCGAGCAGGCGCAGCTTCTCGATCTTCTTTAGCCTGCGCTCCGCTTCGTGATCGGCCGCCCACGCGCACGCGTAGAGGCCGTCCCAGCCGAGCTCGCGGTGATACTTGGCCTGCATGACCTCGTGCAGCACCACGCTGCGATCGAGGCCCGCCCCGTTCGGCCGCGCGGCGGTCATCGAGAACAGCGCGAGCAGCACGGCCGCGAGCGCGAGCCCGCCATCGAGCGCCCAGCGAGCGAGACGGCGCGACCGCTCGCTCAGCACGGGCGTGCGCCACCACTTTGGCAAGATCAGATCCGGCGCGGGCGGTCGGCCAAACACATTTCGCCAAGCGAGCGCGGCCAGCAGGACGAGCAGGACCAACAGCGCGACGCTGAACTGGACCTGGGCGAAGCGGGCTTCGTCGAGCATTGGGCCGTAAAGTGCCACGAAAGCCCAGGCTCGATCAGCGCGCAGGGGCTATTTCGCCGTTGTTTTGCGGGTCTGCCTACATGTAGGATAACGTGAGACGGCCCAAGCTACACGATCAAAAATTTCGAGTTTTTTGCCAGCGATCTGCGCCCTGGTTAGAGCGGGAACACCGACCCAACCCCCGCGAGCTGCGGGACCACCGGGACCCCGCGTCCCAGCAGAGGAGAGACCAATGGCTCATTTCGAACTCGAGGACGCCTTCCACGACCAAGCCAAGATCAAGGTGATCGGCGTGGGTGGAGCTGGCGGCAACGCGGTCAACACGATGATCGAGGCCAAGGTGCCCGGTGTCGAGTTCATCGCTGCGAACACGGACGTTCAGGCACTCGAGCGCAACGCCGCGCAGATCTGCCTGCAGCTCGGCAAGCAGGTCACGCGCGGACTTGGTGCCGGGGCCAACCCCGAGCGCGGTCGCGAGGCGGCGCTCGAGAGCGTCAACGAGATCGGTGATCTGCTCGACGGCGCCGACATGGTGTTCGTGACCGCCGGCATGGGCGGCGGCACCGGAACCGGCGCGGCGCCGATCATCGCCCAGGTCGCGCGCGAGTGCGGAGCGCTGACCGTCGGCGTGGTCACCAAGCCGTTCTCGTTCGAGGGCAAGCGGCGCATGCGATTCGCCGAGATGGGCATCGAGCGGCTCGAGCAGGCCGTCGACACGCTGATCACGATCCCCAACGATCGCCTGCTGCACGTGACCTCGGCCAACACCTCGTTGATGGAGGCGTTCTGCCTGGCCGACGAAGTGCTGCAGCACGCGACCCAGGGCGTCTCCGACCTGATCACGATCCCCGGCATCATCAACGTCGACTTCGCCGACGTGCGCACGATCATGGCCAGCCAGGGTCGCGCGTTGATGGGCATGGGTGTGGCCGCCGATGAAGGCCGGGCCGTCGCCGCGGCGCAGCAGGCCATCAACAGCCCGCTGCTCGAGGACGTCACCATCCAGGGCGCCAAGGGCATCCTGATGAACATCACCTCGGGCCCCAACCTGCGCCTGCACGAGGTCGAAGAGGCGGCCTCGCTGATCATGGAAGCCGCCCACGAGGACTGCAACATCATCTTCGGCGCGGTCGTCGATCCCAACATGGGCGAGGCGCTGCGCATCACCGTGATCGCGACCGGCTTCGATCAGCACGAGCCCGAGGAAGAGGTGCTCGGCAACGCGATCGCAGCCCATGCGCACCGCGTGCGTCGGCAGTCGCAGCAGGTCGTGATGCCCGGCATGGGCATGCCGATCGCGCCCGCGCCCAAGGTCTCCGTGCAGGTCCCGGCCGGCGCCGCGACGCTGCAGCGCAAGCCCAAGCGCGAGGTCGCACCGCCGCGGCCCACCCTCAATCCCATGTTCAATCAGGCCCCCATCCCGCAGGCCCACGCGCCTGTGCCTCCCGCTCCGCCCGCGCCCGCGGCTCACGAATCCGGCGGCTATCCCCAAGCGCCGCAGGTTCGCGGAGCGGCCCCCAGTGCGAGCGGTGGGTGGAGCCGCGGTGACCTCGGCGCGACGACCGATCCGCGCGAGGTGCCGGCGTTCCTGCGCCGACGCGGCGAGCCCGATGGTGGCTACGTTCGCTGATTTTGGCGAACGCAAATTACATAGCTTGGATCCTCGCAGGCTCCTGCGAGCTCTAGGGAACGGTCGGAAGGAGGCGGGTCAATGAGGGCCCGCCTCCGTTTTTTTAGCCCCCGCAGCCGCCTCAGTGTGAGCCACGCACGTCCGCTTCGCGTACGCCTCGCTCACCTGCGGTGAGCGAGGGTGGGCTGGTTCTTGGTGCTCGACGGCACATGGAGACCCCCAGAGGGGGTCTGATACTGCTACTGCACATTGTCGATTTTCGTATTCGCTAGAATCGGCCGGCGACGCCGAGGCCGAGTGTGGTGTCGGTGACAATC
>DATLLB010000835.1:0-10604 GCA_035538075.1 Enhygromyxa sp. | reverse complement strand
TCATCGTTCGTCTGCGGAGGATCCTCGAAGCAGCCGAGCGGCAGCACGAGCGGGAGCAGCAGGGAGGCGTAGATCGGTCGCAAGCGCATTGGATGGCGATGCTACACCGCCATCGCACGCGTCGGTGAGCGCTCGCGCCCGATGCTCTCCAGCCCACGCGCGATTGCGCTGCGCGTGGGTGTGGAGGGTGGACGCAACGAAGGTCGACCACTCGGTCGGTTGCGTGGCGACGGCGGCAGCGACTAATTCTCGCGCCCCCATGCGCAGCCAAACCCTCTCTTTCCTGCTCAGCTTTCCGCTCGCGCTCCTCGCCTGCAACAAGAGTCAAGAGGCCGCGTCGACCGACGGCGCGAAGTCGTCGGATGGTGCGAAGTCGACCGACGGTTCCGGCGACTCGAAGCAGGCCGACTCGGGCTCGCCGGGCGCGGCGAAGACCTGCCCCGGCTCGCTCACGGGCGACATCGTCGAGCCGGTGATCATCAACAAGGACTGCGGCGAGGTGCTCGTCGACGGCTCGGTCCAGGTCCACGCCGATCTGACGCTCGAGGCCGGCGCCACGCTGGTCGTGAGCGAAGGCGCCGAGATTGCGATCGGTGACCACGACAAGCCCGGTCGACTGCTGGTCAAGGGCACCGCCGAAGCGCCCGTGACGATCGCAGGCAAGACCAAGGCCCCGGGCTCGTGGGCAGGCATCCGCCTGATGGGCGCCGCGTCGCTCTCGAACATCGATCACCTGACGCTGCAGGACGCGGGCGCCGACGATGCGCCCGCGCTGCTGGTGTCGTCGCCCAACGTGACGATCGGCGCGGTGACGGTGCGCGCGAGCAAGGGCCCCGCCGTCGAGCTGGCGCTCGACGATCCGACGCCCTTCGCGAGCCTGACCGTCGACGGCGTGGGTGCGCCCGCGCTGCGCAGCACCGCGCGTGGAGCTGGCGGTCTGGTCGCGGTCGCGGGCGCGGGCGCGGAGGCCCACATCGTGTCGGGCGACTTCCAGCGTGACAGCAAGCTCGCGGCGATCGGCGTGCCGTGGGTCATCACCTACGACGCGCAGGTCGGCGGCGACGAGAGCACGCCCGCCGTCCTGACGGTGGCGGCGGGGGCCGATCTGCGCTTCACCGAGAGCGGCGCGCTGACGATCGGCCTGCACCACACGGGCAAGCTCGTGTTCGCGGGTGAAGCCGGGAAGCCGATCAAGCTGGGCTCGAATCGCGAGCCGCAGGCGGGCGCGTGGCGTGGCGTGCAGGTCCGCGGTCACGGCACGCTCGAGGCCAAGCACGTCGAGCTGCGCGACGCCGGGCGAGACGAAGGCGCGGCGATCGACGTGCCCGAAGAGGGTCGCGCGACGCTGAGCGACCTCGCGATCAGCAACAGCACGATCGGCGTGCGATCGACCTCGAACATCGCCACGCTGGCCGTGACCAACACCGGCTTCACCGCGGTCCCGGTCGCGCTTCAGCTCGCGCCCGAGACCCTCGGTGGTGTCGGTGCGGGCAACCGCTACGACGCCGACGCGCGCATCGTCGTGGTCGAGGGGACCGTCGCGCGCGACATCACCTGGGCCAGCCAGGCGACCACGATCGAGCTGCAGGGCAACCTCTCGGTCGACAAGGGCAAGCTGGTGATCCCGAGCGGCAAGGTTCGGGTCGCCGACGGCGTCACGATCGCGATCGGCATGCACAACGGCGCCACGCTCGAGCTGAAGGGCACCGCCGAGCAGCCGGTCGAGCTCGCCGGCCTCCGCGAGGAGCCGGGCTTGTGGGGCCCGATCACCATCTACGGCACTGTCGGGACCCGGGCGGTGATCGAGCACGTGATCCTGAGCTCGGTCGCTGGCCCTGCGGGCGTCGTCGTCGAGGACGAGGCGACCGCGAAGATCGACAACCTCCGCTGCGATCGCTGCGAGGCCAGCTTGCAGTGGAGCTGCGCCGCGAAGGTCGAGCAGACCAACGTCAGCGCCGGCACCGACACCGCCACGGCCGTGCTCGCACCCGAAGGGTGCTGATCGCGGAGGAGGACAGGAGCCCGAAAGGCTCTAGCCGACCGGCGTGGGCTCCTCGCCCACGCCGTCGGACGTACATCCCCAGGCTTCCATGCGCAGCTCCCAGCGCCACTCTTGCAGTGGCCCTTTGACTCCGTCGCGCTCGACCGACCACCACACGCCGTGGGTCATCTCGAGCTGCAGCTCGGCCGGGATGATCTGCGAGGCGTTGAACAGGTGGTCGTCGCCCTCGAGCGCCAGCGCAGCGCCGATGATCTCGGCCGCGAGACCGACGACCGGCACGATCCATCCATAGGAGCCGGGGATCGGATCGGCGCCGAGGGCCGCGTCGCCGATCGCCTCGAGGAAGTCCTGGAACGCCTGCGTGTCGTCGGACTCGAGACAATTATAGGTAATCAGCATGTCGCCGAGCGGCGCCACGGGCTCGCCGGTTTGACCCCAGACCACGCCCTGCGCCAGCGCATAGACGTGCTCCTCGCCGTCGCCGAGCTTCGGGGTCGTGGGTGTCACCTTGATCTCGGCTCCGCTCGCGGCCTCGCTGACGATCGCGCAATAGACCTGATCCTTCTGCACGAGGTCGTGCTCCTCGTGCACGATCAGCTTGGCCACGCGCACGCGCAGCTTGGCCGGATCGCAAGCGTCCGGCGCAGCCGCGGGCGCCGAAGCGAGCTCGCGCGGCTCGGCGCTCGCCCGGGGCTCGGGGAACCGGAGCCGATAGCCGCTCGCGTCGCCCATGCCTGCGCGCTCGAGCTGACGCCGCACGATCGCCGCCTGCTCCGGGTAGCGGGCGAACACGTCGCGCAGTGCCGGCACCAGCGGGTGCTCGCCGCGGGTCGGTCGATCGAGTGCGGCCGCGATCATGCGAACGCCCGGATCGCCGCCGTGCACGGCCGCGCCGAGCTTGGCCGCGAGCGCGAGCGGCTGCGTGTCAGCCTCGGCGACCGGGACATCGAGCGCGTCGAGGTGGGTCTCGATCACTCCAGGGATCGCTGCGCCCGCACAGCTCGGCGCCTCGCTGCAATCGAGGCATGCGCCACAATCGGCCGCACAGCTCGAGCAGTCTTCGCTGGCATCACATTCCATGTCACCGCATACCGGGACATCGGGCTCGCTGCATTCGTCACATTCGTCATCGCCGGATTCGTCACTTGGGCCGGATTCGCCGAATTCGCCGGATTCCCCGGTATCGGCCAGCTCGTCCCCGGGTGCCCCGTCGTCGGCACAGGCGGTGATGAGCGCAAATATCGTGAAACATACACCGATTGAATTGTTTTTCTGCACTGGGTGAATTGCCTCGATGGACTCACCCAGTCTATCGAGCCGCACCGAATCCGACTAGGCCGCGGCGACAACAATCATGTGACGGATTTCGGCGCCGAAGCCGACAATTCATGGGCCCGCGACCGGCGGCCCCCACTCGTCCTTCGCAGGATCGTAGTAGCGCAGCTGCGAGGAATAGGGCCCGACCGCCTCCTCGTCGACCTCGTCGGTGAGCCACAGCGCGTCATCGAAGTGGAGATCGGCGATGCCGACGAACTCCTTGGTCTCGAGGAACAGATCGGGGTGTCCGTCGGCGTTCTCGTCGGTCCACGAGAAGGTCTGCGCGCGCTCGTAGCCCGGGGCAATCTCCGAGATCGTCCACTCGACCGTCAGCTCCCACTGCACGGTGTCATCGAGCCGCAGGATGCGGACCTCACGACCGGCCTCGCTCAGCTCGGTCTCGTGCATGCCCAGCGCCGAGCGCCGGCCAGTCACGTCGAGCGCGACCTCGAGCTTGCCGTCGGTGTCGACGTCGGCGAGCTCGAAGCGACGGACCTTGGCGATCTTGCACGGCAGCTTCAGCGCGCGCGGCTCGGCGAGGGTCAGCGAATCGCCCACTCGAGCGGCGACCAGATACTCCTCGCCGCACGTGGTCTGATCGAAGTCGCCCTCGTCGGGCTCGCCGCGAAGCTTGGCCGCGCACTTCGGCTTGGTCGACGTCTTCAGGCACACGTCCATGTGCGCGACCGAGTAGAGCGCCCAGGCCAGCGTCTGCCCGTCCTCGCTGTGGGTGAGCGAGGCTCGAACGCGCGGGCGCACGCCGTGCTTGGCCTCGAGCGCGGCGAGCAGCGGCTCGAGCTGGGCCTTGCTCAGCGGCTTGGCATCGACGCTCGGCGCCGACGGCAGATCGTCGTGGGTCGGCTCGCCGCGCAGCGTGGCCTCGAACCAGGGCTGCTCGCGGACGCTCGCCAGGTCGGCGTCGCGGCGGGCCTTGCTGGCGGTCGCCTCGCGATCGCGGGCCATCGCCGCGCTCAAGCCCAGCTGCGCGATCGCAGGATCGCCAGCCAGCGCCGCCGCACAGGCGAGGTTGTAGGGGTGCTTCCACGCGCTCGGCTCGACCAGGCTCGCCTGCGCGAAGTAGGGCAGCGCGGCCGCGTACTGCTCGGCCTTCAAGTGGGTCCAGCCGGTCGCGGACGGATCGTCAGCGCGCTCGACCGAGGCCGCCAGCGACTCGATCGTCGGCTCGGTCGGCTTGGGCTCGGTCGGCTTGGGCTCGTCGGTCGGCTTGGGCTCGTCGTTCACGACGGCCGGCTCATCGCTCGGCACCTTCGCCTCGCCATCACTCGGCGCCGCCGCAGGCTGCTCTTTAGCGATGTCGTCCGCTCGAGGTTTGTCGCAAGCCAGCGCGAGCGCAGACAACAGAAGGAGACCGCGGACGTCCATCGCCCGACGCTAGCAGAACCGGTCTTGCTTGTGTGTCGATCCTACACTAAGTTGGCGCGATGCACATCGAGCTGGCCAGCCGTCACACCACCCGCGCGAAGCTGGAGGCCAAGCACCCCGGGGCCGCGCTGGTCGATCTGACCTCGCGCGGTCCCGACCCGTGGATCCGCTTCTCGCCCTTCTACCCGCACGGCGGGATCCCGGTCCCGCTGAGCCCGGGCATGCGCGGTGCCTCGGTCGAGGGCATCTGGCAGGGGCTCAAGGTGTTCGAGACCACCGATGTCGATCCCAGCCGCCTGCAGGTCACCAACATGCGCGGGCTCAAGCGCACCGTCCGAAAGTTCGGGCGCTGCCTCGGGCATCGAGCCGGGTTCGCAGGCGACGCGCTGCTCGGCTACGTCGAGGCCCGCCGGGCCATCTATCTGCCTGCGTACGCGTACGTGCTGCGTGAGCGGCTCAGCGACGAGCTCGCGCAGCTGCGAGCGCTGAGCGAGCGCGGGCCGGTGGTGCTGCTCGATTACGAGACCAACGCCGACGTCGACGACGCGCGCAAGCCATTGTCGCACGCTGCACTGGTGCGCGCGTGGTTACTCGACGCATGGCCAGCGTGAGCGCTCGCCGAGTCCGGTTGGTTTTGGTATCACCCCTTGGTGTCGGGCTCTTCGCAAGACGAGCGCCTCGTCGAGTCCGCGCTCGCCGGTCTCGCCGGGGCCCGGCGAGAGCTGGCCGGGCGACTGCTCGACGTCGTGCAGCGCGAGGTCGCGTTCGTGCTTCGCCGCGCGGTGGTGGGGCAGGGACGCGACCCTCGGCAGGAGGTCCGCGACTTGGTGCAGGAGGTCCTGGTCTCGTTGTTCGAGCACGACGGTCGCGAGCTTCGCCGCTGGGATCCCGCGCGCGGCCGCTCGCTCGACAGCTTCGTTCGCCTGGTCGCGCGTCGCAAAGCCGCGCGCATCCTCGGCCAGCGCAAGGGCAACCCCTGGGCCGATCAGCCGGTCGATCCGCAGGCGATCGACGACGACGAGCTCGACGCCGAGGCCGACGCGCTGCTGCGGCAGCTCGAGCAGCGTGAGGAGCTCGGCTCGGTGCTCGACGCTCTCTATGCGCGGATGAGTGACCGCGACTTTCAGCTGTTCGACCTGCTGTTCGTCGAGGAGCGCGATCCGGCCGAGGTCGCCGACGCGCTGAACATGACTCGCGGAGCGGTGAACGCCTGGGCCTACCGCACGCGCAAGCTCGCGCGGGCGTGTGTGCTCGAGCAGAACTCAAAAACTCGCGTCATTGCCCAACTCGGGGCTGGCAAGGGAGCAATGAGCCATGAGTGATGACTCCCTCCACACTCTTGGCCGCAAGCAGCGGGCGGATCTCGAGCATCCGTCCGTCCCCCCGTCGCTCGAGGACGAGCTCTCGCGTCCCTTCGACGAGCGCGAGCGCGCGGCCATCCTCGACTCCGTGTTCGAGCGGGTCGACGCGAATTCAGCCGCGCCGCCCTCGAGCTCGCCTGCTGGCGAACCCGGCCAAGTGGTGCAGCTCGGCGCGCGGCGGCGTGGTCCGTTGATCGGCAGCTTGTTGGCGCTGGCGGCCGCGGCCGCGCTGGTCTGGTGGGCGTGGCCCAAGCCCACGCCCGAGCAGGGTCCGGTCGCTGCGGCCGTCCCCGCCTACACCTTCACTGCGCTGGATGGGGGCATCGCCGAGCAGCGCTCCGATACCGACCTGCCGATCGACGCGACCGCACCCGAGCTGAAGCTGCACCCCGACAGCGTGATCGAATGGGTGCTCACGCCGGCCGAGCCGGCCCAGGGTCCGATCGGCGTGGCGTTGCTGGCTCGCTCCGAAGATGCGGTGACCAAGTTCGTGTCGCCGCTCGAGGCCGAGGTCTCCGAGGTTGGGGCCGTGCGGCTGTACGGGCCGCTGAGCGGGTACGTCGAGCTCGACCCGGGACAGTGGTCGGTCGTGCTGTTCGTCGCGCCGCCGCAGCAGCTGCCGAGCGACGCGAGCGAGGCGAGTCGCGATCACACGCGCTGGCGTAGGCTTCCGCTTCGGGTGATCATCGTCCCCGAAGAGTGAGCCGCGCCCACGCCCACACCCACGCGAAACCCTGGCTGCTCGCGTTGCTGCTCGGCGCTTGCCAAGCCGAGCCCGAGCCTGTGCCCGAGCCCGCGCCGACGCGCCCGCAGGTCGCCGTCGAACGACCGGCGATCGAGCTCGCGGGCTGCCGCCACGTCGAAGTTGGACGCTGCTGGTTGCGAGCGGGCACCGACGAAGTGCTGCGGGTGTGGATCGATGCGCAGGCGCGGGCGCCTCTGCAGGTGACGATCGACGGTGTGCCGGTCGAGGCGCAGCGAGCTGCCGTCGACGGCGGCCAGCAGCTGCGCGTGACGGTGCCTGCGTCGGCCGAGCGGCTGCGCATCGAGGGCGTGCAGCCGCCGTGGACCGAGGCCTTCGAGCTGAGCTTCGATCGCGAGCAGATCCCGGCGGTGGTCGCCGAGGCCCGCCGACTCGGGCGTGAAGGCAACACCGCCGCGGGGATCGAGATGCTCCGCGACGCGCTTCCGCAGCTCGAAGGCGCCGATCGGCTCGCGGCCTTGCAGGTGCTGCGGCGGCTGCTCTTCAGTGTCGAGCCGGACGAAGCGCTGCGGCAGACCGAGGCGGCGGCCGAGCGCGCGCGCGAGCTCGGCCGGACGGGGGACTTCGGCGATTGTGCTGCGGCGGTCATCTTCATGGTGAGCGACCGTGGTGATCTCGTTGCCGCTCGGCGATGGGCGCAGGAGCTCGAGACGATCGCGATCGGGCTGCCCGAAGCGAGGGTCTTGGCTCGGTACAACAGCGGCGTGCTCGCCTCGCGCATCGGCGATCTCAACCAGTCGATTCGTGCGTTCGAGGATGCCCGACGCTTGGCGCGACGGCTGGGCATGACGCGAGACTTGCTGGAGATCGACGAGCAGCTGGCCATAACGCTGGCGGAGCTCGGTCGCGGCGACGAGGCGCTGTTGGTCGCCCGCGAGATCCTGGACCACATCGATCAGCCCGAGGTGCGCTGCGGTGATCGAGGACGGGCGCTGGGCAATGTCGCATGGACCAACATGCTGTTGGCCGAGGGGGGGCACGCGCACGATGCCCCCCGCGAGCTACTCGAGCAGCAGCTCGAGCTCGTCGGCGAAGGTGAGGAGTGCCCCGATCCCAGCAACGCCGCGCTGGTGAACCTCGCCATCTTGGCGCTCGCGGAGAATGAACCCGACGAGGCGTGGGGCTGGGTCCGCGCGCAGCGGGAACTCGGTGTGCCGAGCTATCTGGAGCTGTGGGTCGACGAGGTCGAAGCGCAAATCGGCATTGCGACCGGTAACGAAGAGTTGGTTCCGGAGCTGGTTCGGCGGCCCGATCCCGGCGGCGGGGACCCGGGCTTGCGTTGGGTGGCCATCGTTCGCCACGCGCAAACACTCGACGCGTTGGGCCTACACGACGCTGCGATCGACGTCTACCTCGAGGCCGAGGCCGTACTCGAAGCGACTTTTCAAAGTGTCGGCGTCAGCATCGGTCGAGAGCGCTTCTTGGCGGGCCGTCGGGCGAGCTCTGAGGGCTTGGTCGAGCTGTTGGTGCGGCAAGGTGACATCGATGCGGCGTTTTGTCGGGCCCGCCTGGCCCGTGGCCGCGCGCTGCGGACCATCGATCGTGAGGCGAGGATCGCCGGGCTCTCGGCCGAGCAGCGAGATCGACGTGACGAGCTGCTCTACGGCTTCCTCACCATGCAGGAGGAGCTCGCGGCGGATCGGCGCGCGGACTGGAAATTCTCGGCCCCGGAGCGCGAGCATCGCGAGCGTCGTCGGGCCGAGCGAGCGGCCGAGGCCACGCAGATGCTCGACGAAGCGCTGCGCTTGGTTGGCGGCGGCGATGAGCCCAGCGGGTGCGATCAGCTGCCCGCGCTGCCCCCCAATGTCGTCACGATCCTGCAGTTCCCCCGGCCCGAGGGCGGATCGTGGATCTTCGTCGCCGACGCGCAGCACACGAGCGTTCACGAGGCCTCCGATCCAAGCGCGAGCGCCTGGTCGAGCGAGATCCTGGCACCCTTCGCCGAGCAGATCGCAGCGGCGCAACAGCTCCGCATCATGCCCACCGGCTCGGGCTGGTCGGTGCCCTTCCACGCGCTGCCTTTTGGTGACGGCGTGCTGCTCGACGTCGCTCCGGTCGTCTACGCGCTCGATCTGCCCGCTCGTGAGCCGCGATCCCAGGCGCGCGAGGGTGCGCTCGTGGTCGCCAACCCATCCGAGGATCTGGCCGACGCCGCCGCTGAGGCCGAGCAGGTTGCGAGCCGTCTGACGAACGCGGGCTGGACGGTCACGCACCACGTCGCCGCCGAGGCCACGCGCGCACAGCTGACCGACGCGCTCGGTCGTGTCGCGCTGCTCCACTACGCCGGCCACGGCACGCACGGTGGCATCGACGGCTGGGGCGCGGCGCTGCTGCTTCACGGCGGCGATCGGCTCGAGGTCAGCGACGTGCTCGCGCTGCCGCAGGTCCCCGGCGCGGTCGTGCTCTCGGGCTGCGAGACCGCGACTGTCGATGTCGACACTGTCGCCGGCGGGATGAACTTGAGTCGTGCGTTCGTTCTCGCGGGTGCCCAGTGGGTCATCGCGGCCGATGGCGAAGTCGATGACGATTTGGCACGCGCGATGGGCGTGGCGCTCTACGAGGATGCCCTACCAACGCATGCATTCGACGGTGCCGATGCGCTTCGCCGCGCACAGCTTCGTCTGCGCGAGCAACATCCCGAGCGCTGGCACGCATTTCGAGTGGTCGTGCCCTGAATCGCAGCCGATCATGATCGGCATGAACGGCTCGCGCTACGTCATCACCGGTCGGTCCGACGACAACGGAGTGGCCAGATGAGGATCGAGCCGATGAGCATCACTCGAAAGTTTTCGACCGCGTTTTCGCTGACCCTGGCCATGACCGCCTGCGACGCGAGCGAGCCGGAGTCGAACGTGACGCAGAGCGTCCGCGGCTCCGACCCGGTGCTCGAGGCGGCCGGCTGTCCCGACTATCGCCAGATCGCGACGCTGGCGGTCGGCGTCGAGGTGTGCCCGACCGTGGAGGGTTGGGCGGAGAGCCTGCTGTTCACAGGTGGCACCGGCGAGTTCGCGCGATTCTGCAAGTACCTGTGGGAAGGGGCACCGAGCCAAGCCGACCCCACGGATCTGCAGATCACGGGTCTGAGCGCGGTCGCGTCCGACTGCGAGGTCGTGTTCGAGCAGAGCTCGCTCTCCGATGAGGTCGGCGACGAGATGGAGACGCTGTTTCATGAAGCGATCGGGCTCGCGGACGCGACCGACCTCAACCTGCCGACCACTGAGCCCGCTCGCTCGCGCGTCTCGGTCGCGGTCGTGGACTCGGTGCCCGAAGGTGCACCGCAGCCTCGCTCGGAGCACGGCGAGCGCATGGTCGATCTGATCGAGGACATCGCGTGCCCGAACGGCGCCGGCCTCGGCGTGTGCGAGGTCAACGTGAAGCGCTCGCTCGGGCTCCCGCGCTATGGCGTTGGCTACCTCGACACCATCAACGGCGGCGAGTATGGCTCGCAAGCCGACATCGCCAAAGCCATCTACGACGCGGTCGAAGCCTGGAAGGCTGCGCCGGCTCCGGGTCACCTGATCATCAACATGAGCTTCGCGTGGGAGCCCACGTTGTTCGGTGACATGTCCGACCCGACCCCGCGCCCGTCGGTCGAGGCTGTGCACACGGCGATCGAGTATGCGGTCTGCAACGAGGCGATCGTGGTCGCGGCCGCGGGTAATCAGGGCTACCCGTGCACGCAAGGTCCGCTGCTGCCGGGTGCCTGGGAAACGGAGGCGGCGCCCGACAAGACGCGCTGCGCCGAGTTGGGCGTGCTGTCGGCGAACAGCGTCGGCTA
>DATLLB010000834.1:0-8786 GCA_035538075.1 Enhygromyxa sp. | reverse complement strand
CCGGTCAGGTTGGCGGCCTGCATGCGGATCGCTCGGGTCCACTGGTTGCCCATGCCGATCGCGTCGACGACCGAGAAGATCACGCCGTCGTCGCCGTAGCCGATCGCGAACGAGCGCACGTAGACCGAGTCGTGCACGCCCGAGGCCGTGCCGCCGAGGAACGGGGCTCCGAAGCCGCCGAGATAGATGGTGTTGAGCTGCTGAGCGGTGGGATCGATCGAGCGCACGTCGACGCCGACCCGGAATTCTTGCGGATCACCATCGCCATCACCGTCGCCGTCGCCATCACCGTCCCCATCGCCATCACCGTCCCCATCACCATCGCCGTCCCCATCGCCGTCGCCATCCCCATCTCCGTCCCCATCACCATCGCCGTCGCCATCGCCGACGTCGTCCTCGGTGGTGGTCGGGGCGGTCTCGCTGCTGCCGTCGCCGTCGCTCGCCGGACCATCGTCGGCGCAGGCGACCAGCAAACCAAGGGCGAGGCAGGACCAGGTACGGGCAATCGAGAAGGTCATGAGCGAGCTCCGAAGTGCAGGTTCAGGCGCGAGCGATCCAGCGCAGCTCAGCCGGGATCCCCGGCGATCAGATCGATCATCAAGTCGCGGGTGTAGTCGCCGGCCGCCATGCCGACCGAGACCGACTCTTCGTAGTTCTCGTTGAGGCCGGTGTTCCACTCGTCGCTCGGCTACTTCGTGCCGAGCGCGTCGCCGGAGAGCCCGTGGATCGCCGAATGCGGAGCGGTCATCGCCTCGCGCACGGGCATGCCGTTGCGCGTCAGCGACTCGCCAGGAAACACGATCAGCTGGATCTCCTCACCGATCCGGAAGTAGGCGGTCTGCGTGTCGACCATGCTCATGCCGTCGCGCATGATGAAGTCGTAGTCGAGGATCCCGGCCTGCGCGGCGAACAGGAAATTCTCGTTGGTCACATCGAGCGAGAAGTCGCTGTAGGCCCGGTAGAAGTCGAGGCTGACCAGCTCGACGTCGGCGAGCGCGAGCATGGCCCGCTCGGCGAGGTGATCGCCGTACGCCTCGGCGCGCTCGAAGTCGTCGGCCCAGGTGCCGTCGGGCACCACCGGTGAGACGTCGCCCTGGACCCCGTTGAACAGCAGCACCGGCGCGTCGAGCTGGGTCTCGAGGTTGTCGACCGCAAACCCACAGAAGTCGCGCGAGACCAGCAGGTTGTCGTCGCCGAGCACGACCGGGTGAGCCGCGAACGCGAACATGGCCCCGAGCACGCTGTCGTCCGCGAGGCTGCGGGCCTGCAGCGCGAACATGATGTCGTCGGTGAAGCCCCAGTCGCGACGGTTGCGGTTGTTGGCGGTCGTCGAGGCGACCTCGAGCTCGGCCGGCACCCGCCCCTCCCAGGCCGCCGTCATCGAGTCGACGATCGCGTCGAGGATCCGCTCGCGGTAGTCGTCCGGCACTCCCCCCCACAGACCTTGCAGATCGGGGCCCGAGTGCGTGTGGGTGCTGCCGATCACGACCTGCTCGGGGCTCAGCCCGGTCGCCGCGGCCACGTCGGCGCGGACCCGGCGAGTCCACTTGTTGCCCATGCCGACCGTGTCGACGATCGCAAAGATGCCGCCGTCGTCGGGGCCGTAGCCGATCGCCATGCTGCGCACGTAGACCGGATCGTGCACGCCCTCGGCCGGGCCGCGCTGCGTGAACACGCCGTAGCCGCCGAGGTAGTAGTCGCCGGTCGCGATCTCGTCCTCGGTCGGGCTCAGATCGGTGACATCGAAGCCGACCTCGTACGCGGTCGGATCACCGTCGCCGTCGCCGTCACCGTCTCCATCACCGTCGCCGTCTCCATCGCCGTCACCGTCCCCATCCCCATCCCCGTCTCCATCCCCATCGCCATCACCGGTCTCGCTCTCCGCACCGCCTTCGGCCGGCTGGTCGTCACCGCAAGCGAGCGTGCCGAGGGTTAGCGCGAGACCGAGGCTGAGCAAGACAGGCGTGCGGGACATATACGCCCGGAGAATCGCCCAAGCGCGGCCGCTTGAAAAGCCCGGAGCTCACGCAGGCATCACGGCATCGCCGACCTGCTCGCGTGTGGCCATGCGGCCATTCCACGCCTCGACGCGAGGGTTCATCACGCGAAACCACAGCGGCGGCAGCAAGGCCAGCAACACCATGCCCGCATAGCCAGCAGGCAGCTGCGGCGCGTCGTCATGGTGACGCAGACGATCGTACTCGCGGCTTGCGAGGTAGTGGTGGTCGCTGTGCCGAGCGAGGTTGAACAAGTAGTAGTTCGACACGCGGTGCGCCGAATTCCACGAGTGCTCAGGCCGCACGCGCTCGTGCTTGCCGCTGGCCAGCCGCCGCCGCTCGAGCCCGTAGTGCTCGATGTAGTTGATGGCCTCGAGCAGGCTGAACGCGACCACGCCCTGGGCCACGAACAACGCGAGCGCGAGCGGACCGATCAACAGAGCCACGGCCAGGTACACGAGCGCGAGCACCAGCGGGTAGCGCAGCGCTCGGTTGCGCAGGCTCCACGTCGGGATGTTGCGGGTCCGGCAGCGCTCGCGCTCGAGCGACCACGCGCTGCGCAAGCTGCCGAACACCGTGCGCCCGTAGAAGCGATAGAGGCTCTCGCCGAGGCGCGAGCTGGCCGGATCGTCCGGCGTCGCGACGTTGCGATGATGCCCGAGCACATGCTCGACGCAAAAGTGCGTGTAGCTGACCGAGGTCATCAGGATCTCGGCCAGCGCCCGGAACAGCGGGTGCTTTCGGTGCATGAGCTCGTGCGCGATGTTGATGCCGCCGGCGCCATTGATGATCCCGAGCGAGACCACCACGGCGACCAGCTCGAGCTCGCCGAGCGCAGCGCCATGCGTGGAGCGCCAGAGCACGTAGGCGGTGGTCGCCAGCTGGATCGGCACCCACAGCAGCAGCGGGACGTCGAACCAACGCTCGTGGCCCTCGGACTCGTCCGGGTTCTCGCGGCGCTGCGCGAGCGTGGCGTCGAGCAGCGGGATCAGCCCGAAGCTGAACAGCAGCGGCGCGATCGTCCATACCCCGCAGCGCTCGACCCCGAGCGTGAGCATCACGGGCAACATGAACACCAGAAAGAACGGAATGACGCGAATCATGGCGTGATCGACCAGCTCATGAGTGATGGTTAGCGCGGATCGACGTCCGCGAGGAACAAGGTACGTGCGAGCAGCTTGGCGTGGTCGCCCGGCCCCCACAGCGGCGTCCGCAGGCTGCCGGCCGCGCTGCGCAGCAGCAGATCACCGGATATCTGCACGATCGCCGCGCGAATCGGCAGGCCCGGACGCAGCCGCGGCGAGCCGGCCTCGCGCACGAAATTCTCGACCGTGCCGAGCAGCGGAGCGACGCGCTCGAGCATGATCATGCGGCCCGGCGCGCCGCCGCGGCGGCTCGCGTCGTCGCGCTCGGTGTCGTCGATCAGCTCGCGCACGATGATCGGGGCGAGCGTCGGACGGCCGTCGAGGAACCGAGCGAAGGCGCCGATCAGCGCGTCGAGCCGGGCCTCGAACTCGCCCGCGAGCGCCATCGATCGCAGCAGCTCGGCGCCGAGCTGATCGAAGGCTCGCTCGACCACCGCGCGGTAGAGCAGCTCCTTGGACTCGAAGTGGTAGAGCAGCGACGGTCGACGGATGCCGGCCCGCTCGGCGATGTCGGCCAGCCGCGCGGGCGCATAGCCGACCGCCGCGAACTCGAGCTCGGCCGCGACCAGGATGCGCTCGGTCGTGCTGCGGTCGTCGGTGGCGGCGGGTTGCCTACTCACGAGTAGACACTTACCTACTCACGAGTAGAAAAGCAAGGTGAGCCTGCTCATGTACTCGCTGGAGGCCCGCTGATGGGCAGCTGCACCTCGAATTCGGCACCCAGCCCGGGGCCGTCGCTGCGCGCGACCACGCTGCCGTGGTGCAACTCGACCAGTCCGCGCACGAGCGCGAGGCCGATGCCGAGCCCGCCGGTAGCACGCGCGATCTGCTGCGAGTCTTGGCGAAAGAGCTCGAAGATCGACTCGAGCATCTCCGGCCGAATGCCGACGCCGGTGTCCGCGATCGAGACCGACACGAGGTCGTCGCGTCGCTGCGCGACCACGCGGATGGTGCCCGACTCGGCGGTGAACTTGATCGCGTTGCCGAGCAGGTTGTCGAAGATCTGCGCGAGCCGGACCTCGTCGCCCCACACCCACAGCGGCTGCTCGGGCAGCTCGCACTGCAGCGTCAAGCGGCCGCGCACCAGCTGCTCGCTGCGATCGTGCAGAACGCCCGCGAGCACGTCGCACAAATTCACCGTCTTCCACTCGAGGTGGAGCTTGCCCCGAGCGATGCGCGAGACCTCGAGCAGGCCGTCGATGAGCCGGACCATGTGATTGGACTGCCGCTCGAGCGCGTCGCGGATGGTGCCGAGCCGCGGGTCGTCGGTCGCATAGACGTCGAGCAGCTCCGCGGCGCTGCAGATGGCGGCCAACGGGTTGCGCAGCTCGTGCCCGAGCATGGCCAAGAACTCGTCCTTGCGGCGATCGGACTCGCGTAGCTGCTCCTGGCTGCGACGCAGCGCGTCTTCGGCGTGCTTGCGGCAGGTGATGTCCTGCATGGTGCCGACCATCCGCACCGGCTGACCGTCCTCGAAGGTGGTTCGTCCGGTCACGGCGATCCAGCGGACTTGCCCGTCCGAGCGACGGATGATGCGGTGCTCGACCTGCAGGATCCCAGGGCCCTTGGGGTCGGCGACGCCATCGATCGCGGCCTGCAGCGCCGGGCGATCGTCCGGGTGCACGCCGGAGACAAACGACTCGAAGCTGATCGGATCCTCGCGCCCGAGCCCCCACAGCTCGCGGGCGCGCCGGTCCCAGCGGGCCGCGCCCGTGCGGAGATCGAGGTCGTGAATGCCGAGCCCAGCCGCGTCCTGAGCCATGCGCAGCCGCTCTTCGCTCTCGCGCAGCACCTGCTCGACCTTCACGCGATTGGTGACGTCGACCGCCGAAGGCACCAAGTACACGACCTCGCCGTCGGCGTCGCGCAGCGGCGCAATTTGAAAGTCCATGACTTTGCGGCCGTCGTCGATCACCCGCACAATCGCGTCGTGACGCACAGTCTCGCCGCGCGCAGCTCGTTCGCAGGCCTCGCGGACAATGGCCTGACTCGCGGCCGAGTACGACCACCAATGACAATCCCAGAACTTCTTGCCGCGCACTTCGGCGAGCTTGATGCCGGCCGCGGCCAGCGGCGCGTTGTTGACCTCGACGAGCGTACCGTCGAGCTCGAGCAGGCCGACGAACGCGAATAGATTGTCGAGCACCCGGCGGGTCAGATCTTGAGCGCGCCGCCGCTCGGTGACGTCGACAACCATCGCCACGACCCCGGCGATCGATCCGTCGACCCGACGATCGGGCACCAGCGCGGCGTCGACGTGCATGCACGCGCCGTTGGGCAGCTGCAAGGCATACTCGCCGCGGATCTGCTTGCCTCGCAGCGCGGCCTCGAGGTACGGCCGCACGCCCTCGTAATTCTCCGGCCCGAGCACCTCGGCGACCGTCTTGCCGCGCAGCTCGGCCGCCGACCGCTGGAAGCGATGCGAGTAGGTCTTGTTGAGGAACAGGTAGCGCTGCCGCGAATCGATGTACGAGACGTAGGCCGGCAGCGCGTCGGCGAGCTCGCGAACGAGATGCGCATCCTCGAGTCGCGCGCGCAGCTGCTGCAGCTCGGCGGCCAGCTGCACGTCGGCCTCGGCCTCTCGCACCGCGGCCCGGGTGTTGGCCGCCAGCGACGTGGCCAGCTCCTCGTGCTCGCCCAGCAGCCGGGTCATGTCGTCGTCGAATTCCAGGTTCGGGTGGAGCTCGCTCCAATGGTGCGCAGCACGGACGAAGCTCAGCAGCAATGCGAGCCGCTCGAACGCGACCCGACCCAGC
Organism: Enhygromyxa sp.; assembly: GCA_035538075.1. Lineage (GTDB taxonomy): Bacteria > Myxococcota_A > Polyangia > Nannocystales > Nannocystaceae > Plesiocystis. The sequence goes on along the minus strand of DATLLB010000834.1, from coordinate 2,888 downwards.
AATTTGCGCAGCGCAGCCAGCCAGCGGTCCCGTTGATGCGAGTGCATCAACACCTGCGAGCAGGCGACGCGCACGTGCACGCCGAGGCTCGAGTCCCAGGCCGGCCACTCGCCGGCGAGCGGGTCGGCGCCTTCGAGCGCCGCGAGCGAGGCCGCGAGCGCGTCGGGCTTGGGCAGCGGCTCCTCGAGCAGCGCGCGGACCGGGGCGGTGTCGAGCGCGGCCGCGCTCCCGAGCATGAAGGCAGATTGCCGAGCGAGACAATAGGCGGTTGGGGAGAACCGCGACAAATAGACGAGCAGGTTTTGTTTGAAGTCCTTGGGGATCGGGTTGTCCAAACACGCAGATTGGGTGAACTCGAACAGCGCGCGGGCGACCGGCGGCTCGTGCCCGACCACGGTGAAGAACGACGGGCGCACGCCGAACCGCGCCTCGATTTGGTCCCACAGCCGCTCGTAGGATTGGGCGGGATGCCAGACGCCGAGCTCGAGCTCGGCCGCAGCTGCGGCCGCGCGATCGACCGCATCCTCGATCGCGCCCTGCAGCGTGCATGAATCCAGCGAGCTTCGCTCGATCACCGCGGACGCGCCGCCGCGCAGCGCAGCGCGGCGCATCTCTCGGCCGTCGACCACGGCCACGAGCGCTTCTCGACGCAGCGGGCGCCGCTGCGCCCAGTGCTCGAGCACCGACGGAGCGTCGTGCGCCGGCGGATCGTGAACCAACACGATGCAATCGGCCGCGAAGGCGGAGATTGCGTCGGCATCGAAGAGCTCATGACGCCCATCGACCAATTGCCGAATGCGCGCGCCAATCGGTGTTTTCCCGCCGACCAAGGCGATTGTGAGCCGCGCGGCCATCGTGCCAGCTCCCCGGCTGGATTCAGGATACGACGACGATAGTGAAAATTGCCGCGGTCCCTGCTCCAAGACGCGCGATCATATCACGGTTTTCCGGCCAGGGTCACCGCGCCGGGCACCGGCGATTTTTGCCGATTGACTATATATGAGCACGTAATCGGCGACACTCTCGCTGCAATGCTAATCGCTACATCGCGGCTTCGGTCAAGCCGCCCTCGGTCTTGCCCTCGTTGTTGCGCATGGCGGCCTTGCGGCCGAGCGCAGTCAAGAATGAGCGCGTCACCGCGGTCTCGTGCTCGCGGCCGGGCTCGCCGACGTCGCCTTCAGGGCCGGCCGGCTTGGGCAGCAATCGATTGATCACGCCGCTGACCCGCGCGAACACGCCGGGCGTGACGACGTTCGCCACCGCCAGCAGCCGAGCCTGCGGCGTGATGGTCAGGCGCATCTGCCCGCGCCGACATGCATCGAGGATCCGCCGGGCCGCCCGCTCGGCGTCGATGGCCAAGAACGGCAACGAATCGCCGACCGCAAACCAGGCATACTCCTTGTCGCGCTGGCCTCGGACATCGACATTGCGCGGCGAGCCGGTCCGCATCAGACCCGGGTATACGGTGGTCACGAATATGCCGTCTTTGCGCAGCTCGTGGCCCATGCCCTCGGACATCCCGGCCAGCGCGTGCTTTCCGGCGCAGTAGGGCAGCAGGTGCGGGACCGCGAGCTTGCCCCCGATCGACGAGATATTGACGATTCGCCCCTCCCCGCGCCCGCGCATGTGCGGCAGCACGGCCCAGATCGCATAGAGCGGGCCCCAAAAGTGGACATCGAGCGATTCCTCGAAATCCTCGATCGCCATGTGCTCGAGCGGGCCCACCTGCATGACGCCAGCGTTGTTGATGAGCACGTCGATGCGGCGGTAGTGCTCGAGCACTTGCTCGACGGCTTTGACGACCTCGTCACGATCGCGCACGTCACAGGTGAGCGTGAGCACCTCGCCGCCGCTCGCCTCCACCTGCCGGCGCGCTTCGTCGAGCTCGTCGCGCGAGCGGGCCAGCAAGGCCAGCCGGGCGCCCTGCTGGGCGAGCTGGCGGGCCATCACCAACCCGAGGCCGCGCGAGCCTCCGGCGATGACGACGACCTTGCCCTGCAACGAGATGCGGCGCGGCCGAGCAACGAGGTAGACGCCGGTAGCGACGCCCAGGACGGCGAGAGCAGTGCGGAGCTTTGGCATGCGACCTCCGCTGTCAGGCTAGGCGGATCAACGGTCGCGTCACGCCGACCGGCCGTCGCCTTGCGAGCGTCGTCGCCTCGCCGACTTTTGTCGATCCCGAGCGCGCGCAGGCGGGGCTGCCGAATCTCGCGAGCAGCGAGCACCGAAGCGGCCGCGGGGGGCTAACAAGACCCCCACCGGGGGTCACCACGTGCTCTCGCCAACTACGTGCCTCTGAGCGAGCGAAGCTCGCGGCGAGCACCGAAGCGGCCGCGGGGGGCTAAATCAGAACTGGCCAACGAAGCCGAGCGTGGCGCCAGCTCGCGTGGGGGCGACCATCGGCACGCCACGGAGGCTGTTGCGCCAATGGCCGTAGCGGGTGCGACGAACGATGCCGGCGATCAACAAGGCCGTGCCGCCTCCGAGCCCGATGCCGGCGGTCGCCCAGCCGGCGGGGATGCTGCGCGGCGCGTCGAGGTCCATTTCGGACGCGATCGAGGTCGCGATCGCAGCCATGACCCCTAGGGTGGTCGCCGTCACGCCGCCGATGATCAAGCCGTTGCCGCTCGGCCGCGCGTCGATCCCGGTGGCCGCCTCCCACTCGCTGAGCCGATGCTGGTCGCGGGTGGCGGTGCCGATCATGACGCCGCCGGCGACCAGCATCGAGACGCCCGCGGGGACATGGCTGATGAAGGGCTTGGTGGTGTCGCGGCCGTTGGAGAACTCGAGCGTGGCGGCGGTCAGCAGGCCGACGCCCGCGATCATCATGACCGAGCCGCCGACGAAGCGACCGCTGCCCGACCAGGGCGGGGCAGGCACCACGTAGG
>DATLLB010000833.1:0-2929 GCA_035538075.1 Enhygromyxa sp. | reverse complement strand
ATGGAAGCCCATGCACATGCAGCCCGCGCACGAACAGATCCTCGGCGACCTCACCTCCGATGCGCCGACAGCCGGCGAACGCGGGCTGCATGTGCATGGGCTTCCATACCGGACGCGCTTCGATGTCGGCCGCCGCCAGGGCCTCGCGCAGGGCCTCGGGATCGAGGCCAAACCACTCGCGGTCGAGCAGCATGACCGTCAGCCAGCGAGTCGATCGCCAGCCTTCGGGCTCGGGCATGAACTCGACGCCAGGCAGCTCGCTCAAGCCTTCGCAGTAGCGCTGAAAGTTGGTCCGGCGGGCGGCGACCAGCTCGTCGAGGCGGCCGAGCTGGCCGAGGCCCAGACCCGCGAGCACGTTGCTCAAGCGGTAGTTGTAGCCGAGCGTCACGTGCTCGTAGTGGGGCGCGAGCTCGCGAGCCTGAGCGGCGAGCCAGCGCGCCTGTGCGATCTGGTCGACGTCGTCACCGACGAGCATGCCGCCACCGCCACAGGTGACGAGCTTGTTGCCGTTGAACGAGATCGCCGCGAGCTGACCGAAGCTGCCCGCTGGCCTCGCAGACTGATCGCGAGCACCCAGGGCCTCGGCGGCGTCTTCGAGCACCGGCACCGAATACTTCGCGCAGACCTCGAGGATCGGCTGCCAGTCCGCGCACTGACCATAGATGTCGACCACCACGACGGCTCGCGGCAGTCGGTCGATCGCCGCCGCGATCGCGAGCGCAACGTCGAGTCGCTCGGGATCCATGTTCCACGTGCGGCGCTCACTGTCGACGAACACCGGTGTGGCGCCGAGCCAGGTGATGGGCGTGACCGAGGCGACGAACGTGGCGGTCGAGACCCAGACCTCGTCACCCGGGCGGACGTCCAGCAGCCGCAAGCCGAGATGCAGCGCCGCGGTTCCGCTGGCCGTGGCCGCGCCCGCCTGGCGTTGCACGATCTGCGCGACGGATCGCTCGAACGCGTCGACCTGCGGTCCGAGCGGGGCGATCCAGCCCGAGTCGAATGCGGCCAAGAGCGATCGACGCTCGGCCTCACCAACATCGGGGGGCGAGAGGTGTATCCGTGCCATGCGTAGTTGGCCACGAAGGCTTCGTACTGCCGTGTGTATGCACCGATGCTTCGTCTCCTTCAGACCAATTTCGGAGCGAAGGTTCGTCGCGCGCGGGACATGCAGGGACGCCCTCGCCGGGATGCGCATCCTCTACCTCCACCAGTACTTCACGACTCCGAGCATGCGTGGCGGTGGCCGGACCTACGAATTCGGCCGCCGACTCGCGGCTGCGGGTCATGAGGTGCACATGCTCACCTCGGACAAGAGCGGGCTGGCGCAGGCCGTCCCCGATGGTTCGAGCGCTTGGTCGATCTCCACCGAGGCCGGCATGACGGTGCACTGGACCCCCGTCGCCTACGACAATCGAATGGGGTTCGCCGAGCGCTTGAGCGCGTTCGGCCAATTCGCCACGCTCGCGGCCGCCCGAGCGATCGCGGTCGGCGGGGATCTGGTCTTGGCCACGAGCACGCCGCTGACCATCGCGCTCCCGGCTGTGCTCGCGTCGAAGCGACTTGGCGTGCCGATGGTGTTCGAGATTCGCGATCTATGGCCAGCCGTGCCGATCGCCATGAACATTCTTCGCAGCCGGCCGACCATCTTCGCCGCGCGCACGCTCGAGCGCTTTGCCTATCGCAATGCGGCGCACATCGTGGCGCTGTCGCCCGGCATCCGCGATCACGTGGTCGCGACGGGATATCCATCGCAGCGCATCAGCGTGATCCCCAACGGCTCCGACTTCGATCTGTTCGCAATCGAGGACCACGCCGTCGCGGCTTTCCGAAGCCGCCATGATTGGCTCGGCGACCGCCCGCTGATCGCCTACGTCGGGGCGATCAGCCGGGCCAACGGCGTCGAGTGGCTGGTCGAGCTGGCGGCGCGCATGCGTGAGCGGGCGCCCGAGCTGCGGTTCTTGCTCGTCGGCGACGGGCGCGACACCGAGGCCGTGCTGGCGCTCGCACGCCAGCGCGGGGTCTTGGATCGCACGCTCTTTTACTTCCCACCGGTGCCGAAGCAGGCGGTCCCCGAGATCCTCGGTGCGGCCACTTTGGCCGCGGTCTGCTTCATCGACGTCGAGGTGCTGCACACCGGCTCGCCCAACAAGGCCTTCGACGCGTTCGCGGCGGGCACCCCCGTGCTCATGAATTTCGGTGGTTGGCTGGGCGAGCGGGTCCGGCAGTACGGGGCGGGGATCGTGGCCGAGCATCGTGACCTCGACGCGACCGCAAGCGAGATCATGGACCTGCTCGCCGATCCGCAGGCGATCAGCGCGGCGCGAGCCGGCGCGCGGCGGCTCGGTCGTGAGCAGTTTGCTCGCGACGACCTCGCACACCAGCTCGAGCAGGTGTTGCTCGAGGCCGCGTGCGGATCGGAGGTCCCATGCCCCACTGGATGATCAAGGCGGCGATCCAAGGATGCCTCGCGCAACTGCCCCAGCCTTGGCGCTGGAATCAGCTGTTGCAGCGCCGCGTGACCCGACGGCTGCGCATGACCGAGCAGCGCGTGCTGGGCAAGTGGGCGCAGTGTCGTCGCCACTTGGACCACGCGCAGCGCTACGGCGCCGCACCAGCGACGGCGCTCGAGCTCGGCACCGGTTGGTATCCGGTCGTGCCGATCGGCCTCCATCTGCTCGGCGTCGATCGAATCCATACCGTCGACATCGCGGGCATGATGGCCGCCAACGCGCCCGCTCAGACCGCGCGCTGCTATTTGGCGCTGATCGACGCCGGTCGCCTCGGCGAGGTCGCGCGCGACCGGGTGGAGTACCTGCGCGAGGCGCTGACGCGCGGGCGTGGGCTCCTGGCCGCGCTGAACATCGAGCCGATCGTCAGTCCCGCAGATCGGCTGCCCTTGCCGGCCGCCAGCGTCGATCTGTTCGTC
>DATLLB010000832.1:0-12316 GCA_035538075.1 Enhygromyxa sp. | reverse complement strand
GCGGCAGCGTGAACAGGCTCGGCTCGGGCTGGGGCTCGCTCGCGGTCGCACGCGCAGCCAGGACCAGCCCGGTCGCGGCCCGCCGGTCGGACACCGGGACTTCGGCGTCGGCGATGATCTCGGCGTCGATGACGTCGTCGTCGTCGTACATGGAGGAGGAGTTGCGCATGGGAACCTCAGCCAGTGGGATCGAACAGCTCGAGCACCGCTTGCGCGTCTGTGCCGATGGTCTTGTAGTTGCCGGCGGCGCTCTCGATCGCCTTGCCTGCAGCTTCGACAATCTGTTGATAGAAGATGTTTTCGGGCGTCTCGATCCACTTGGCCATCGCCACACCCATCGCGGTGGTCATGATCGTCTCGATATTGCGCAGCATGTCCGCGGCGTCGCTGATCGACAGCGCCGTCGACTGTGCGATGCTCTGAATCGCGAGATCGCTGGCCTGCTGCCAGGGGACTTCAGTGTCTTTGCCGTCCCCGGCATTCCCATCACCGGGAGCTCCGGGTGAGCCGGTGACCAGCGTATTGATCGTTTGAACGGTTTGAACCGGATCCATGGCTCTCTCCCAGCTTCACTACTTGGTCCCGGCCTTGATGATCTGCGCGCATGTGCTGGCGACCATCGCGACCTCGACCTTTTGCACGCCGAATTGGTTTTGGGTTGCGTTGAGCATCATCAAGTTCACGGCGTTGGCCAGGCTCTCATAAGCGAGCGCGAGCGACTGACCACGCGCCACGCCGACAACCAGGGTGTTGGTGTGGCTGGCAGCATCGATGATCTGCTGATTGACTTTGCTGGTGCTCGAGTCGGACATTTGGGCATTCAGTCGTCGATGAGGGAGAGCAGCATCGCGACGGCCTTGTCCGTCGCTGCCTGGTGAGCGATGAAGCCCTGTTGCTGAGCGTGGACGGCGTTCAGTGCGGCCATGCTCGCAGCGTGGGCCAAGGTCTGGTAGGCGCTGGCCATGGCCACCGCGGGCGCTTGGCCCAAGACGGCGGCGGACGTCTGCAACAGCGCGTCGATGACCTGCTGGTTGGCGCGGGCCTGCGGATCAGAATGATCGGCCATGACGCATCACCCAGCTCGAAAATCGTCGCGGCCCCCGGCGAGCACCGGGGACCAGCGACGTCCCCACTCACTGCGGGTTGTTGATCAGCTTGCTGACGCCGACGGTGCTCGCCGCTTGGTAGGTGACGTTCGCCTGCTGCTGGGCGTAAACCGCGTTGGCCGCGGCCATCGCCACCGAGTTGCCGATGGTCTGGTACAGGTTGCCCATGGCCATGGCCGGGGCTTCGCCAAGCACCTTGACGTTGGTGGTGGTGATCGCGTCGGTCACCTGGGGATTGACGGTGGTGGGGCTGGAACTCGAGTCTGCCATTGTTTAGCTCCTGAATCTGATGTCTCTGGTTGAAGGTCCGGTGATTGCGTGTCTGAGCGTGCGGCGCTCAGCGATCTCGTCGGTCGACGAGCTCGCTCAGTTGCCGTCGATCAGCTTGCGGACGGCGACGGTCGTCGCGGCCTGGTAGGTGACGTTGGCCTGCTGCTGGGCGTAGACCGCGTTGGCCGCGGCCATCGCCACCGAGTTGCCGATGGTCTGGTAGAGGCTGCCGATGGCCATCGCCGGGGCTTCGCCGAGGACCTTGACGTTGGTGGTGGTGATCGCGTCGGTCACCTGAGGATTGACGGTAGTGCTGGTATCTGCCATTTGTTCTGACTCCTGTGTTGTTGTGACCGCGAGCGGTCGGGACTAAGGAAACGGGAAGCTGTGATCAGCCGCCGAGCAACTTCTTGGTGTCCATGGCGGTGACCGTCTGGAACTGCATCCACGCCTGCTGCTGGGCAAACACGGCGTTGAGGGCCGCGAGACCCTGACAGAACGCGATTTGGTTGAGCTGAGACGCTGCGGCCACGCTCGGCGCGACGCCGACGACCATGATGTTTACGGCATTGATCGCTTCGACGACGCGGGGATCGAGTTTGTTGTCCATCTGGTTCTGGCTCGCTTCGGTTTTCTAGGGTTGCATGGGTCGTGCCATCGATTGGAGACCCGAGATTGTTGGACTAGCACTCTTGAGGGTGACTCGGGCTGGCCTGATTCGTCCGATCGAGGGACGCCGTCGTCCACCCGGCTGCGATCAATCGGCGTTGCGCAGCCACGACGGCGTGACGCCGCCAGTCGAGCTGGACGCCGCATTCTTCGTAGAGCGATTTGAACGTACCGACATTATCGAGGTCCACGAAGATGCAAATGGCCAATGGTGCTCGCGCGTGGGCGCGAACGAGACGGTGGCTACTGGACGAGCGCGTCGTACTTGCCGAGCCGCCGCTCGAGGACCTTGCGGTGGACCCCGAGCGCGCGGGCGGCCGCGCTCTTGTTGCCGCCGCAGCGAGCCAACGAGCGGGCGATCAGCACCTCTTGTGCGGCGTGCAGCTTGTCTTCGACGTCGAGGCCCAGGACCGAGTCGGCGAAGCGCGTGAGCTCGTCGCCGTCGCGCGAGCGCGGAGCCTCGTGGCCCCGCAGCAGGCGATCGACGGTCGCCGCACGGACCGGGTTCTCGTCGCTGAGCAAGGCCACGCGCGCGACCAGGTTGCGAAGCTCGCGGATGTTGCCGGGCCACTCGGACTCGAGCAGTCGGGCGACCGCGGCGGGCTCGAACTTGAAGGCTCGCTCCTGCAGGTCGATGAAGTGCTCGAGCAGCAGCGGAATGTCCTCGACCCGGTCGCGCAGCGCCGGCACGCGGATCTCGAGCACCGCCAGGCGGTAATAGAGATCTTCGCGAAACTGACCCTTGGCGCAGCGCAGCGCCAAGTCGGCGTGGGTCGCCGCGATCACCCGACCCTCGAACCGACACTCGCAGGTCGATCCGACCATGCGATAGCGACCGGTCTCGAGCACGCGCAGCAGCTTCGCTTGCAAGCTCAGCTGCATCTCGGCGATCTCGTCGAGGAACAGCACGCCGGAGCCGACCGCCGCGAGGTAGCCTTCTTGATCACGGTCGGCGCCGGTGAACGAGCCGCGCTTGTGCCCAAACAGCTGCGACTCGAGCAGCTGCTCGGGGATCGCTCCGCAGTTGAGGTCGAGCAGCGGCGCGGCCGGTCGCTGGCTGAGCCGGTGAATCTCGCGGACGACCAGCTCCTTGCCTGCGCCCGAGGGGCCGGTGATCAGGACCGGATAGTTGGTGCTGGCGACGCGGCTGATGTCCTCGCGCAGGCGGACGATCTGCGGTGAGCGGCCGATCATCGGCTGCTCGTGCTTGGGCGGGACTCGCTTGGGCAGCGGGCGCGGACGCGGGGTGCCGAGCGTCCGCAGCTCGTCGAGCAGGGCCGTGAGCCGATCGGCGTCGAGATCCTCGAGCGAGATCCAGTCGCTGGCGCCGCAGCGCATGGCCTTGCGGAGCGTGAGCAGGCCGGGCTGCTCACCGACGATGAGCACGACCAGCTCTCGCCGGCTGCGGAGCTCGGCGGTGAGCTCGAGCCCGCTCTCGTCGAGCGGGTCCTGACCCAAGCGCGGAGAGATCAACGCCAAGTCGAGCTCGCGGCGATCGACCAGGGTCAGCGCGTCGGTCATCGACGTCGCTTCGAACACTCGGTCGGCGCCCAGCGTGCGCAGGACGTTGCTCAAATGGCGCCTCGCGCTTTGATCGTAAGCTGCGACCAACACTTGCACTCTTCGATTGTCGTGCATCGCTTGTGCCATGAGGAGATCTGGTTTGGCATTCTCGACGGCGCGACCGTGAGTGGACGCAATCGACCAAAGCCGGACGAAATCAGCCCACGCGAGCTGGAATGCGAGCTTGGAAACAGCTCAGTGGTTGGAAACAGATCAACAAACTATGCGCATATCACGTGTTACAATCGACTCGGTCTTGTTCAGTGTCAAATATCGATGAAGATGAAATTGTCGATTGAAGACCCCAACCATTGGGATGGGATCCGAGAGCTCGAGTAGGTTTTTTGATCCTTCGATCCAGCAAAAGCAGATGCACACGGTGATCGGTCTGCGATCACCGTGTGCACAAATCCGGCTCGTGGCCGACCGGGGCTCTGGCCCCCGGTTTTTGTTACGGCGCGAGCTCTCGCGCGGCCTCGCGGTCGCCGGAGTAGGTGAAGCTGTCGACCAGCACCTGCCAGTTTTGCGGATCCGTGATCACGTCACGCATCGTCTGCAAGGCGGCGAGCTTGTCCTCGCCCATCGCGAACTCGTCGAGCACCTTGCGAGCGTCGGCGGCGGTCAACTTCGCCCCTTTCACGCTGAACGCCAGCGCCGAGAGCTTGTCGGACGACATCGCCTCGGCACGCACGGCGGTGAGGATCCGGGCGAGGTCGCCGGTGCCGGCCGAGGGGGTGGGCTCCGGACCGTCCATTGGAGTGGTCTCGTCGGGCTCGTCGGGGAGCTCGCCGGGCGTGGTGTCGTCGGTCGGGATCGGGGTCGGGTTGTTGGCGGCGTCGCGCTCCGCCGCTTCGCGCTCGGCGGCCATTCGTTCGGCGTCGAGCCGGGCCTGCTCGCGGGCGGCCTCGAGACGCGCCTGCTCCTGCTCGGCCGCGATCCGGGCCTGCTCGCGCGCGTGCTCGATCTCGGCGTTGGAGACGAAGCCCAGCACTCGCGCGGCGTAGCGCGGCTTGCTGCGCTCGCGCTTCTTGCTGCTGGTCACGCACCACGACTCGGCGCGCACGGGCACCATCACGCCGGTCGCTCGCGCAGCGTCGTTGCCGGCGTCCCGCAGCGCGCTGTCACGAGCCGCGCTCTCGCTGCGCTGGTTGTCGACGCTGCCCACCACATACACGCCGCCGTCGGAGCTCGGCGGGTTGTCGACCCAGTCGGGACACGTGTCGACGGCGCCTTGGGTGTACGGCGTCGGGTTGATCTTGAACGCGAAGTACACGGGGTTGGGGAACTCGGCCGCGCGCTGCCACTCGGCGGAGCGGCTGACTCCGCCCTCGCCGCTGATCCCGGTCTGCGGATTCGTGCCTTCGCCCTGGAGGTCGAGCGTGCGCGCGGCGTCGTGATAGAGCGACCCGGTGCCCTGAATGAACTCACCGATGAAGCGATCGGTGCATTGATCGGGCTGGGCCTTGCAGCAGGCCGCGAACGCGTCGGGATCGGCGATCTCTGCGACCAGCTTGCCGGTCAGCTTGTAGCGCGCCTGTGCGGTGCGGCTGTGGTTGTAGCCGGCCGAGCCGCTCGCGACGACCGGCATGCCGATCTTCAATGCGACCTGGGTGCTGACGAACATGTCCTCGGTGTAGTCGACGCCGCCGCCGTCGATGAAGCGCGTGGTGATGTGCTTCGAGCACGCGAGCACCATCGCGTTCGACTCGTCGAGCTCGGTCACGCCAGCCGGCACGAAGCGGCCCACGTAGATCGACGGATCGGTGTCGTAGGTGTTGCGCAGCCAGACCGACGACGAGGACGACAACGAGGCGGTCTGGTTGGCGATGTTGTGACGTGCACAGCTCGGCAGCACGACCAGGCTGAGCAACGAGAGGAGGGGGAACGAGAGCTTGCGAGACGACACGACCACGGAGGCGATATACCACTGCCGCCGGACGGAGAGATCCAGGACCGGATGGTCGCCGCGCTCGCGCGCTCGGTTCTGCGCTCGAACTGGAGCCGCTCGGGCGCTGCTAGCCCTTGATCACTTTCGCCCGCAGAGCCGCCTTGCCGTCTTTGACGTAGACGCTGAACTGCACATCCGCGACGTCATCCCGACCGAGCAGGCTCTCGCTCTGCTTGCGCAGCTTCTTGGCGAACTTCTCGTAGGTGAAGCCTTCGATCGGCTCGCCGCAGGCGACCTTGGTCTCGACGAATTCGTCGAAGATCCGCCGGTAGTAGGCCTCGCGGTCGTCACCCGCGTCGGCAAGGCTGACCGAGTCGGTGCTGTCGGCGAGCGGGATGGCATTGCGGCCGCTGTCGTCCTGGAACGCGGGGGCCGGGGCGGCGTGGTCGTCGAGCGGGAGGTCGGCGGTGGGGTGGCGCTCGACCTTGGCCTCGCTGTCGGCGGTACCCAAGCCATTGGACAGCTCGATGGCTTCGTCACGCTGTGCCTCGCCGCCTTCGCTGGCGCCATCACTAGCCCCGAGGTGGGCGTGGCCGCGGGTCCGACCGGACCGACGAGTCGTGCCGCCTCGTGGTGCGGCTCGCAGGCTGCGAGTGGAGCGGGTCCGCCGGGGGGCGTCCGCGAGCTCGGCGTCGGAGTCCATCAGCTCGTTCTCCCAAGACACGCGCAGCGCCTCCATGGCGGTCGAGGCCGAGCGAGCCAGGCGGCCGAACTCGCCGCTGTAGGTGTCGTGGTGGAGCTCGTGCTGGCGGCCCTCGATGATCGCGTGGAACTCACTGGCGAGCCGCCGCATCGGGGTGTTGAACTCGGCGTGCGGCAGATAGAAGGTCAGCACCAGGCTGATCGCCAGGAGGCCGCCGACCAGGATCCAGTTGAGCTGGCCGAGTCCGCCGCTGTCGAGGGCGCTGCGCAGCGCCGTCGCCATGTCCTGCTGTGTGGAGCCGAGCGTGTGGCTCGACAGCACCACGAACATGGTGCCCGAGTTGCCTGCGCCGGCCGGGCCGGGCACGCGCGCGGCCGAGCCGATCCGGGCCTCGGACCCCTCGCCGACCATGAACACGGCGCTGGCACCCTCGCGCGGGGGGACGCTGGCGAGGTGCTGCTCGACGAACGCGGCCAGCTCCTCGGCCTTGGCCCCGCCGATCACGTCGCCGAGCACCTTGCCGTCGCGCACGAGGCCAGCCGGGTTTTGGGTGCCGACCACCCGACGAAAAAAGGATCCGCCGCCGAGCTCGACGGCGTTGATGGTGACCAGCCGCCGCTGCTGCGCGTCGGTCTGCGGGCGCGAGAGCTTGACCGCGTGCAGCTTGCCGCCGAGCGTGGCCGACAGAAGCTCGGCCTCCTCGGCCTCGAGCGAGCTGCTGAAGGCCGGCATCTTGGTCAGCTCGTCGAACAGCTCGGGCGCGAGGCCGGTCCTGGCGAGGATGTTTCCGGCCTTGTCGACGATCGCCATGCTCATGCGCGGGTGCTCGTCGAGCAGGCCCTCGTTGGCGACCTGATCGAACACCTCCTGCAGCGACTGCGCCTCGGGATCGTCGGCCGGGGGGATCGCCGGGCCTTCGAGCGCCTCCTTGAGCCGGGTGTCGCTGAGCAACGAAGGCCCGAGCGAGACCGGCGAGGAGTTGATGTCCGACGCCAGCGCGGCAATGCCGGCCTCGGTCACGGCCCGCACCGCGGTCTTGTCCGCTTCGGTGAAGCCGCCCGACGAGCCGGTCGAAAGCAGGTACATCCCGGCCAGGCACGCAGTGGCCAAGACAGCGAGAACGGCAGTCCAAATCTTGGTGAAGAGCACGACCGAGAGCGAGTGTAGGGTTTCCTAGGCCGAAGTGGAACAAAACCCCGACGAGCGGTCGGGGCCACCGCACGGGGCAGATTCGAGGGCCATGCAAAGCGGGTCGACGCGGGCCGATAACCGGACGTGCGAACCTTGGCACTGGCTCTCGGGTGCATCGCTGCCGTCGGCTGCGGGGCGATGCTTGCGAAATTCTCGACTCTCGTCGCAGCGCTGCTGGTGCTCGCGACAGCCGCGCTCATGCTGGTTTGGCTGCGGGCGCTCGCCGATCGGGGCTCGCCCCCGAGCGCGCGCAGGTGGTGGCTCGCGGCGGTGTTGGTGCTGCTCGTGGGGCTGGCTCGCGGCGCCACCGTCGGAGCAGCCGAGCCGCCGCGGGTGCTCGAACGTGGATGGCCGATCAGTCCGGCCGGCGGGCTCATGCTCGAGCTCGAGGTGGTCGGCGCGAGCGAGCCGGGGGTTCGCTGCGCGCTCGAGCTGCGTGACCCTCGGGTCGATCGCGGCGCTGTATTGAAGGTCTCGGCGCCGCCGGAGAGCTGTCCGCTGGCCGCCGGGCAGCGCGTCGCGGTTCCGGCGCAGGCGCTCGCGGGGACTTGGCGAACGGCGTTGGTCGACGGCGACATCGATCTCGGGCGGGCGCCGGTGATCTGGTTGCGACCGAGTCCCGAGCCGACGGGCTTGCGGAGGATCAGCGTTGGATACTGGCGCGCGGTCGCCCAGCTGCGGCAGCGAGCGTGGGAGTCGACGCGCGGGGATCCGAGCGCGAGCTTGGTGGTCGCGATCGGGCTCGGGTTGCGCTCGGCGTTGTCGCCCGACGATCGCGACGCGCTGCGAGGCTCGGGGCTCGGGCACTTGATCGCGGTCAGCGGGCTGCATGTCGCGGTCGCGGCGTTGTGGTTCTCGGCGCTCGCTCGGCGCGGGGCGACGCTGTTCGGTGGCTCGCCGGGCTGGGCCTGCGTGATCGCCTGGTTGCCGCTCTGGGGGTACGTCGGGCTGACCGGCGCGGCTGCTTCGGCGGTCCGGGCCGCGTTGATGTTGACGGCGATCGATCTCGCGACGATCGCCGGTCGGCCGCAGCACGGCGCGACGGTGCTGGCGTGCACGGCCGCGGGCATGCTGCTGTGGGAGCCGCCGTGGCTGGTCGATCCCGGGTTTGCGCTGTCGCTCGCGGCCATGGCTGCGATCGTCACGGCGCCGCGCGAGCTCGGGGTCCTGGCGATGAGCTGGCGGGTGACCTGGGCGACCGCGCCGATCAGCGTGCTGTGGTTCGATGTCGCGCCGCTGCACGGGCTGATCGGCAATGCGTTCGCGCTGCCGATCTTCGGGCTGCTGATGCCGCTCGCGTTGGTCGCGACGCTGGTGCCGGGCTGGCTCGGCGCGGTTGCGATGCAGCTGGCCGAGCTCGCGGCCGTGCCGATCCTCGACATGGCGGCGGTGCTGGCCGAGCTGCCATCGGCGGGACCGGGGAGCTTGCTGGTGCTCGCGCTCGCGGGTTTGTCGTTGCACTGGCGAGCGCGCCGACGCGGGGCCGCGCGGGCGCGGGCGTGGGTGCCTCCCGCTCCCGTGTGTGTGCTCGCGTCGGTGGTCGCGGCGGTGTTGCTGGTGCGGGCCGAGATCGATCGGCGCGACGCGAGGCCGCTCGAGTTCGACTGGATCGCGCTCGGCAGCGTGCACTCGCGCTCGCTGTTGGTCGCCGATCCGGCAGCGTCCGGGAGCGCGTGTCTTTATCGGCCGACCGACGCGAGCGCGACCTGGATCGCGCTGTTCGAGCTGCTCGAAGTGCGGCGACTCAGCCGCGTGGAGGCCAAGTTGCCGAACGCGGAGCGAATGGAGGAGGACGACGGCGAGCTCGATCCCGCGACCCGGGCGCTGCTCGAGCGGCTCGAGCGAGCGGGGGTCGCCCGCGGTGTCGCCGATCGCTGTCAACCGCCCGAGCCCGCCCAGGTCCGCGCGGCGCTGCGAGCTTGTCAGTATCGCCAAGGTGGTCGCAATCGGGCGCTGGTCCGTTCGCACGGCGGCGTGATCAGCTGCCGGATCGAGGATCGCTGGGTGCTCGCGCCGGAGCTGAATGACGAGGGCCGCGTGTTATAAACCGCGCGTGTCCGAGCCCGCCGCGCGGCTGATCGAGTACCGGCAAGGTCGGCCCGGTCGCGTGCACGAGCTCGGGCTCGGCAAGCACACGCTCGGGCGCGTGGCCGGGGTCGACGTGGTGATCGATCACGCCGACGTCTCGCGTCGACACGCCGAGCTTGAGGTCACCCACGACGGCGCGACGGTGCGCGACCTCGACAGCAAGAACGGCGTGTTGATCGAAGGTCGCAAGGTCACCGAGGCGCCGCTCGAAGACGGCTCGCGCTTCGCCTTCGGCGAGCTGAGCCTGGTGCTCGAGCACCCGGGCGCGCGAGTCGGTCGGGTGCTGCAGCGCGGCGGTGAGCCGACCGTCCGGAGGCCGCGGCCGCCGAGCACCGACGCGGCCGTGGACGAGCGCAAGCCTGGCCTGCTCGGTCCGATGCTGGCCGCGCTGGCGTTCGCGGTGCTCTTGATCCTGCTGCTGGTGTTCGGATGAGCGGCGTCGATCTGCTGCGTGGCTTGCCCAAGGTCGATCGCGCGCTCGAGCACCCGCAGCTGCTCGAGCTGGGCCTGCGTCGCCGGGTCGTGCGGCGCCTGGTGGTGGAGGCGATCGAGGCCGAGCGCGCGCGCGTGCTCGCGGCTGTGCACGAGGGACGCGAGCTCGGGTCGCCGGTCGCCGATCTCGACGCGATCGCCAGCCGCGTGCGTGCGCAGCTCGACGCGTGGTTGACCCCGCACCCGCTGCCCGTGCTCAACGCGACCGGCGTGCTGCTGCACACCAACCTTGGCCGCGCGCCGCTCTCGATCGCCGCACGCGAGGCTGCGCTGGCGGCCGCGGGCACCTGCGATCTCGAGCTCGAGCTCGACACCGGTGCGCGCGGCAGTCGGCTCGCGCACGTGCGACCGCTGCTCGCCGCGTTGTTCGAGGCCGAGGACGTGCTGGTCGTGAACAACGGGGCGGCGGCGCTGCTGCTCGCGTGCACGGCCCTCGGCGTGCCGGGTGGGGTCGCGCTCTCGCGTGGGCAGCACGTGGAGATCGGTGATGGCTTTCGCGTGGCCGAGATGGCTGCGGCCGGCGGGGCGCCGGTGATCGCGATCGGCAGCACCAACCGCACGCACCTGCGCGACTACGAGGCGGCGCTCGAGCGAGCGTCGGCGCTGCTGTGGGTCCACCGCAGCAACTTCGAGCAGCATGGCTTCGTCCGCGAGGTCGAGCTGGCCGCGCTCGGACAGCTCGCGCGCGAGCGCAGCGTGCCGCTGATCGCCGATCTCGGCAGCGGCCTGATCGACCGGATCGACCGGATCGACCCGATCGACGCCGGGCCCACGCCGAGCGAGCCGACGGTGAGCGACTATCTCGAGCAGGGCGCGACGATCGTCAGCTGCTCCGGCGACAAGCTGCTCGGCGGTCCACAGACGGGCTTGCTCGCCGGCTCGGCCGCTGCGATCGCGCGCTGTCGTCGGCACCCGCTCGCTCGCGCGCTGCGTTGTGGAAAGCTGGCGCTCGCCGGACTGCACGCGACCGCGATCGCCCACCTGCGTCCCGGCGTTCCAGCGCTGCCGCTCTACACGATGATCGGTGCGGAGCTGGCCGAGCTGCGGGCTCGGGCGGCGCGGCTGTGTGCGGCGCTCGGCTGGTCGCCGACCTGCGTGCGCGAGAGCGTGGCCACGGTCGGCGGCGGCTCGCTGCCGGGTCACGAGCTAGCGAGCGTCGCGTTGGTCCCCCGCGTCCGCTCGGTCCACGAAGCGGCCGCGCTGCTGCGGCGCGGCCAGCCGGCAATGGTCGCCCGCGTCCATGCGGGCGAGCTGTGGATCGATCTGCGAACGCTCGTCGACGCCGACGACGAGGCCGTGCTCGCGGCCCTGCGTCGGCTCTGACCGTCACTGCCAGCGCGCGGACGCGACCCGCTTGCTGCCGGGCTCGAGCGTGAGCACGAAGCGCTCGCGTCCGGTCGGGGTCTTGATCACCAGCGTGGCCCGCAGCGGATCCTCGCTGTTCGACTGCGGCCGCGTGACCTCGATGAACACGGTGCCCTGCACCTGTCGCATGGTCAGGATCTCGACCCGCTCGGCGCCGTCACGCTCTTCGCGGACCAGCACGCTCTGCGGACGCAGCACCGAGAGTCGACGTCCGCGGCTGTCGACGAACGCGACGTCGAGGTTCTCGTCGGCGGTCCAGCGCAGCTCGGCGCGCAGATCGGGCGAGCCGTGCAGCGGCGCCGACGACTTGGCCACACCGCTGGCGAACAGCTTCTCGGCGTCGCTCAGCGCCTTCTTGCCGGACTTCGACGTGACGCTCACCTGCGCCTTGCTCATCGCCGCGCGGGCCTCGGGCTCGCGGCCGGAGGCGATCAGGCACTCGACCCAATCGGCCGCGGCCGCACCGTCGGTTGGATCGATGCTGACCAGCGCGTGACGGTGCGAGCAGGAGCGCTCGAAGTCACCGGCCGAGCGCAGCGCGTCGGCCATGCGCCGATGCATGGTCACCGAGAACGGCTCGACCTCGATCGCGCTCGCGTAGGTGCGCAGCGCCAGCGGATCGCCAGCGGCGGCGAGCTGGTCGGCGTGGGCCAGCAGCGCGGGCGCGTGATCGGGATCGGCGGCCGCCCACGCAGCCGCGAACGCGAGCGTGTTGGTGTGGCCGTCACGGATCGCCCGCCGCACGAGGTTGCTGTGCGCCTTGCGGTTGCTCGGGTCGGCGTCGCGGGTCGCCTGCAGAGCGGCGATCGCCTCGCGATCGCCAGCGCTCGGGCCACTCGCGGCGCGCAACAGCAATTGCGGACGCCACGTCCTCTGCTGGTGCCAACCACCGTCATCCCCGCCGGGGCCGAACACCTCCCCCTGCGAGATGCCGCCGCCGGAGGGCTTCGCGGACTTCTCGGGCGGAGGCGGGGAGAAGGG
>DATLLB010000831.1:0-5273 GCA_035538075.1 Enhygromyxa sp. | reverse complement strand
GAGGGCGTCGGGACCCAGCGGCTCGACGCCGGCGTGGGCCGAGAGCTCGAGCGCTTGCAGCCGGGCGAAGCCGGCCAGCGCGTGCACGGGGCCCTCGCAGCGACGACAGGCCAGCTCGCGCAGCTGCGGCAGCGCGGCCAGGCTCGGTAGCTTGAACAGCGGCGAGAGATCGACGACGGGCGTGCCGGCGAGATCGAGCGTGGTCAGGCGCTCGAGCTTGGCCAGCGGACGGAGGTCACGGACCCGCGTGTAGCCGAGCCGCAGGTGCTCCAGGCGGGTGAGGGCAGCGAGCGGCTGGAGGTCGGACAGGCCCGTGCAGCCGCGCAGGTTGAGCTCGCGCAGGGCCGTGAGCCCGCGCAGCGGATCGAGCCGCACGACCTCGCTGCTGCGCAGGTCGAGGCGCTCCAGCCCGTTCAGGTTGGCGAGCGCCTCGATGTCGGCCCAGCCGGCGTCGCCGAGGTCGAGCCCGCGCAAGTGGGTGAGCTCGGCCAGCGGCGCGAGGGCGTCGAGACCCAGCTGCTCGACGCCGGCGTGGGCCGAGAGCTCGAGCGCTTGCAGCCGGGCGAAGCCGGCCAGCGCCTGCACGGGGCCCTCGCAGCGACGACAGGCCAGCTCGCGCAGCTGCGGCAGCGCGGCCAGGCTCGCGAGCTCGGCGATCGCGGCGCCTTCGATCGTCAACGAGGTCAGCGCTTCGAGCTCGGCGAGCGGCTCGAGCGAGTCGCCCTGGAGATCGCGGACGACCAGCGTAGCGATCGGCCGATCACCGCGCGCGGCCAGCAGCTTGGCGATCCGCGTGACGCCGCGCGGCCGGACCAACACCACGCGCCGCAGCAACGCGGAGGTCGGTAGCTCGAGCAGCTTCTCGAGCGTGGCCGTGTGCGCGCGGCCGATCACGACCTCGGTCGCAAACCCACGCAACCAGCTGACCTCGAGCCCCGCGTCGGCGAGCGAGCCAAGCCAGCGGCGGTGCTCGCGATCGAACAGCTCGCGCGCCTGATGCTCGAGCAGCGAGCGCTCGAACGGTCGCTCGCACGCGCGTGCGCGCTGCTCGAGGGCGATCAGCTCCCCGCGGCTGTCCCCGGCCTCCGCCAGCAGATCGCCAAACACGGCCCAGGCGTGCTCGTCGTGGGGATCGCGGCGCAGCGCCGCTTCGATCTCGCGCCGGGGCATGCTCGGCTCTGCATAGCAGACTTGGCCCCCCACGACCGCCTCAGTTGGAGCCGCGGGCGGCCGCTTCGCGGCCGTTCGCTCGCCATGCGAGCGAAGCGGATCGGCTCGTAGTTTGCGACCGCACGTAGTGACCCCCGAAGGGGGTCTGGTTCTCAGTGCGGGTGGTTCACCCACTACCAAGAAAGCGGCGCTTTCATGCGTCGCGGGTGCTGGCAAGCAACCAACGACCCGTGAGGGTCGGGCAGGAGGTGGGGGGTCCCCGACGTGGCTTTGCCACGGCGGGGGGCGGGACCGGCTACGGTCCCGCCATCAAAACCAGAGAGTTCTCCGTGCGCCAGCATGGAGAACTAAGTGACCGGCATTGGGGCTAAACCGGATCAGCGCGTGCGCGCCGACATATTGAGCCAGATGCCGTCTTTGTTGCTCAGGGTCGTGGAGATGCGCAGCACCGGCTCGCGCCTGGGGATCGGCGCGAAGTCGAAGCGCTGCAGCAATCGAGCGATCGCCAGCGGACCTTCGAGCATCGCCAGGTGCAGGCCCACGCACATGTGCGGGCCGAGCCCGAAGGGCATGAACGCGAAGCGGTTGCGCGGCTGGGCGCTGCCTTCGGCGAAGCGATCGGGATCGAAGCGCTCGGGCTCGTCCCACGCGTGCGGATCGTGGTGGACGAGGTAGGGCGAGCACAGCACGGAGGTGCCGGCCTTGATCGAGTAGCCGGCCAGCTCGCTGTCCTCGGCGGCGGTACGCGGGACCCAAATCGCGCTCGGATACTTGCGTAGCGCTTCCTTGAAGACCTGCGTGGTGAAGGCCAATTGTGCGGGGTCGGTCAGCTCGCGCTCGCCGAGCGCGTCCGCCTCGGCGCGCGCGCGGGCCAGCATCTCGGGGTTGCGCGCGAGCTCGTAGAGCGACCACGCCATGCCGGTCGCGGTGGTCTCGTAGCCGGCGGCGATCAGGGTCACCGCTTCGTCGCGCAGGCCGTCGGCCGGCAGGTTGCCGTCGTCGACCATGCGCAGCAGCATGCCCAGGAAGTCGTCGCCGTAGTCTTCGGTCGCGCGACGGCGGGCGACCAACCACGCGACGGTCTCGTCGATGGTCGCCAGCGCTCGACGATAGCGAGCGCGGCCCGGCAGCGGCAGCCAGCGCGGCAGTCGGCTCGACGCCCAGCCGAGCCCGATGCGCGCGAGCGCGAGGTCGACCGCCTCGGCCAGCGCGGTGAGTCGCTCCTGCTCCTTGACCTCGCCGAACATCACGCGCAGCGCAATGGTCATCGCCACGCGTCCGGTCATCGCGTCGACATCACGCGGTCCGGGGGTCAGCGGATCGATCAGCTCGGACAAGGTGTTGTTGATGCGGGCGGTCATCATCGCGACCGCGTGCTGACGAAAACCCGGCGTGGCCGCGCGTCGTCGCGTTCGCCAAGCCTCGCCCTCGGCGGTCACCATGCTGGTCCCGAGCACCCCTTTCATGGGCTCGTACAGCGCACCGCCGCGCGTGAACGATCGATGCCGCTCGATCAGCATCTCCGCGGCCGTGTTGGCGTCTGCCGCCACGACGAAGCTGGCCGTGCCGACGTCGAGCTGAAACAAGCCGCCGTAGTCTCGCTGCCAGCGACGCAGCGCGCCGAATTGATCGCGCAGGAGCTCGGGCAGAGCTCCCAGCACCGGGACGCCCGAGACCTTCGGCATCCCGCCAACCCTCGCAAGCGGTCGGGTCGGATTGGTATCTTGCACGGCTGCCGAAGTATTCGGGGTTACTGTCATTGTTCGACCCTCGCGATGTCACCGATACCAACGAGACAAGATGCGTCATTAGTGTCGACCAATCCGTACTCGGTCTCAAGCACGAATTTGGGCGAATTAGCCTGATCGGGCGCGAATGGCGGCTGTTCGGGGAGACCCACAAAGCCCCGATTGCTTCCAAGATCGCGATTGAGCAAACGGCGTGCCAGCCGCTGGCGCTCAGGTGCATGCAATCGCGCGCAGACGCAGAAAATCGTCGCTCAACATGAACGCGAGCAAGGTCTGCGCAGCGCTCGACCGATTGATTCGCTGCTTGAGCGAGCCGCCCGCAACGCCGTCGAGCAAGCATGCAGCCCCGAGCACGCCGCCCACATCGCCGCTGAACAGCGCGGCGAGTCGCAGGTCGCTGGCCAATGTCGCGCGAGCGGTGGCCGAAGGGGCAAACTCGTAGCCGGACAGGCTCTCGCACACGCGCTCGAGCACCTTGCGGTTGCGACGGGGCAAGTGCTTGCCGAGCTGAGCGGCGAGCTCCTGCAGGCGCCGCGGATCAGGGTCGGCCGTGATCGCGTTGAACACTCGCACGGTCTCGAAGCTGCTCGCGAGCAGCAGGTCCATGTCGATCGGCGGCAACGCGCGAAACAGCGGACCTGCGAACGCGTGCCGGGCCAGGGCCACCGCCGCGAGCCCACGAAACGCCTGCGGGTCGCCCTGCATCCACAGGTTCACGCCGATGCGCAGCGTGGGCACGGTGCCGGGCAGCAGCACGCAGGCGTTGTGCGTGGTCGAGGCCTGCACGAGCGGACGCCCGATTCCGAGCAGCGTCGACCATTGCTCGAGCATGCTCGCAAAGCTGGCCGGGTTGGCGCTGGGCGGCAGCGCGACCGCGTCGGACTCTGCGAACACCCGGAAGTCCTGAGTCAGGCGCGAGAGCACCGGGTCGACGGCGATCAGCAGCTCGTGCAGCTCGGGCAGCTCGGCCGGGGCCAGCAGCGTCTGCCGCTTGTCGCTGGCCTGCAGCAGCCCGGCGAGGCCGTTGCGGGTGGCGGGGCGCAGGTACTCGGGCGGAGCCGGGCGCGAGCCGGGCTCGATCGCATACGCGGCGCACTCGGTCATGGCCGCGAGCTCGGGCCGATGCGTGCGGGCGATCTGCGTGAGCAGGTTGAGGTCGCGCAACGACAGCGCCGCGCGGGTGATCTTGGCCAGCATCGCGCCGCGGATCGAGGGCAGGTAGTCGGCCACGCGCTCGCCCTGGCCCGCGCGCTCGAGCAGGTCGGTCAGCAGCGTCACGCCCTCGCGGTGGCCGGGGTTCATGCGGACCGCTCGCTCGGCGGCCGCCAGCGCTTCGTCGTCGTGACCGCCGGCCGCAGCGAGCAGTCGAGCCTGACGCAGATGGATCTCGTGGAGCTTGCCGCGGTCGCGCTCGCGCGCGCGCAGGCGATCGAGCAGGTGGGCCGCCTCGACGCGCTGGCGGTTGCGCTCGAGCAGGTCGGCCATCAACGTGACCGCGCGCGAGTCGTTGGGCCGAGCCTCGAGCACCACGCCCGCGTGGAACAGCGCGCGGTCCAGCGTCTGCGGATCGGTGCCGAGCGAGGCCGCCAGGCCCATGCGCAGGTCGATCGCCGACGGCTCGCCGGACTCGTAGAGCTCGAGCAGTCGCTCGGTCGTGGCCGCGGCCTCACGATCGCGGCCGAGCTGGCGATAGCAACGAACCAGCTCGTGCAGCGCCTGCTTGCCGTCGGGCTTGGCCGCGACCGCAGCGTCGAGGTAGCGGACCGCACCCTCGAGCTCGACGCTGTGCTCGGCCAGCATCAGCGCGAGGTCGTAGCGGACGTCGGTGTCGCGCACGCGCGGGAACACGGTCGTCAGCAGATTCAACGCCGGCGCCGGATCGGCCAGCTGGTTGGTGAGGCCGCGCGCGAGCCCGAGCGCGTCGCGGTGGGCAGGATCGCGATCGAGGATGCCCGTGAGGATCTCGATGGCCTTGGCCGCCTCGTTGGGATCGCCGGAGGCACCCGCTCGCACGGCCGCATCGCGGGCCTCGGCCATGAGGTTGTGCAGCGAGACCAGGGCGGCCTCGAGCAGCGGTCGCGGGATCCCGACCTCGCGCGCCGAGGTCAGCCGCGCGAGCCCGAGCTCGGCCGGCGTGAGGCCGGGCAGGGCCTCGATCGCAGCTTGGTAGGCGCGGCGGGCCGGATCGACCGCACCCGCGCGCTCGAGCAGCTCGGCGCTCTCGAGATAGAAGATCGCCCGCTCGGCGTCGGACTGAGCCCGCACCGCTCGCGCGCTGACGGCCTCCATCGCCGGCAGCGGCGACTTGGGCTCCGACAGCAGCCGCTCGAGGTGGCGGACGGCGTAGGGGTTGCC
>DATLLB010000830.1:0-2963 GCA_035538075.1 Enhygromyxa sp. | reverse complement strand
GCCGATCCCAGCGCAGAGCCGACCGAAGCAGAAGCGCTCGAGGACGACATCCTGTTGGTCATCGATCTGCCCGTGGCCGCTGACGAAGCCCGCACGGCGGGCGTCGAGGAGGCCGATCTCGACGAGGCACTCGATGCCGCGGACGAGGCCGGCGTGCCGGCCTCCGAGATGACCGAGGTCATCGACGAGGAGACCGAGCAGGTCAAGGCCAAGGGCAAGCGCAAGGCCTTCGGTCAGTGGGTCAAGCTGCAGATCGCCGAAGGCAAGCGAGGCAAGGAGCTCGCCGAGGCGATCAAGGAGCGCAAGGAAGAGCTCGCGGCGATGACCGACGAGGAGAAGGCGGAGCTCGACGCCAAGCTCAAGGAGATGGGCGAGAAGCAGCGCGAGCGCCGAAAGAAGCTGCACGAGAAGCGCAAGCAGCTGCGCGACGAGGGCAAGGCAGTCGTACTCGCCGGCAAGGAGCGCCACGACAAGATGATGGCCAAGGCCAACGACCGCCACGCCGAGGCCAAGGCCGCCTGGAAGGCCGCCAAGAAGCACCACGGCCACGGCAAGCCCGGCGACAAGATCGACGAGAAGCAAGCGAAGATCGACGAGAAGCAAGAGGCGATCGACGAGAAGCAAGAGGACGCGGCCGGCGATCCCGACAAGGCCGACAAGCTCGATAAGAAGGAAGAGAAGCTCGAGAAGAAGGAAGAAAAGCTCGAGAAGATCGAAGAGAAGCTCGAGGACAAGCAGGACAAGCACGACGGGCACGGCAACCACGGCAAGCCCGGCAACCACGGCAAGAAGGGCGGGTGATCGACATGACCAGCAAGCTGATCAAGACCGCAATGTTGGGCCTCGCGCTCACGCTGTTCGCCTGCGGCGACACCAGCAAGGACGCGGGCAAGAAAGACGCCGGCAAGAAGGCGGCGCCGGCCGACAAGATCGACAAGGGCGAGGTCGCCGACAAGGGCGAGCCGGAGCCGGAGCCGGAGCCGGAGGTCGAGGCGCCGTCGCTCGATCCCAAGGTCGAGCAGGCCGTGATCCTCGCCAACAAGATCTCGGCCGCGCCCGAGTCCGCCGACTCGATCCTCGAGGAGGCGGGCATGGATCGCGAGGCGTTCGAGAAGCTGCTCTACGAGATCGCCCGCGATCCCGAGCTCTCCAAGAGCTACGCGGTCGCGCGCGAAGCCTGAGCTGCGTCGTGCACGAGACGCGCCGTCCCAGCCGGGCGGCGCGTCTCGTTTTGCCCGACGCCGCGGGCTGCGGACCCGCCCTCGCGAGCGGCGCAGAACCGGGCAACGCAGCCAAATTACGAGGGTTTTCGTGGCCGGGGTGACGTTCGCGGGGCGCTTGCTTAGCTTTCGCGTCTTGGCCAAGAAGAAGAAAGTCAAGCTCGGCGACGAGCTGCTCGAGGACAACCGCAAGGCCCGGTTCGACTTCGAGATCCTCGAAGAGCTCGAGGCCGGGGTGGTCCTGCACGGCAGCGAGGTCAAGTCGATCCGCGACCGGCGGGTGAGCCTCAAGGAGGCCTACTGCCAGTTCCGCGAGGACGAGCTGTACCTGCTGCAGGCCCACATCGCCGAGTTCACGCAGGCCCACGCGCGCAACCATCCGCCGCTGCGCGCCCGCAAGCTGCTCTTGCATCGCCGCGAGCTCGACCGCCTGCACGAAGCCGTGCAGCAGCAGGGCCTGACCCTCATTCCGCTGGCCATGTACCTCAAGGATCGACGCATCAAGCTGTTGATTGGGCTCGCGCGCGGCAAGAAGGTCCACGACAAGCGGGCCTCGATCAAGGAGCGCGAGACCAAGCGAGAGATGCAACGAGCGGTGCGCGACGCCAATGAGCGATGACGGAGCGTGAGCAGACCGCGGCCGCCCTCGCGCAGCTCGACGCGCTGCTGCTCCACGCACGCACGAGTCCGCTCGACGCCAGCGCTTGCGCGATGTTGGTCGAGCTGAGCGAAGCGCTCCCGGGTCGACGCGCCCGCGTGGTCGAGATCCTGCGAAGGCAGCGAGACGCGGTCGCGCTCGATGCCTTGCTCGCGCTGCCGAGTCGCACCCCCGGCGTGGTCGAGGGCGTGTTCGCGGGCCTTCGGCACGGCGTCGCGCGGCCGCGAGCGGACGGGTCCACGTCTCCCCGCATGCTCGCGCTCGAGTTTCGCAGCTCGAAGGCTCGGAAATTTCCAGCGCTGGTCGAGCGCGCGACCGCGGCGTTCGGCGGCAAGCTCGAGCGGCTGCGCACGGACGACGCCCTGGTCTATCGCTTCGCGATCTTCGAGGCCGGCGAGCCGCGGAGGCTACCCGAGCTCGTGCGACCGCTCGCGCTCGACATCGAGAGCATTCATCGCGACCTGCTGCGTCTGCGTGGCGTCCGGCTGTGGCTCAACGGGTGGTGCTTCGACGATGGCTCGTCGCTGCGACCGCCCGTGCGGGTCCCGTTGCTGCGAGGCTGGCTCGACTGGGCGACCGCCAAGGATCGCGCGGAGGGGGCTCGTGCCGCACATCGGTGAACCCGAGCTCGAGGCTCGGCTCGCGCGATCGTTGCTCGCAGGCCAGCGCGCGCTCGTGCTGCTCACCGACGAAGACGATCGGGCGCTGGCCGTGGCCGAAGCGGTGAGCGAGCGGCTCCGCTGGCCGCTGCACACGTGGTCGGTGGCCGGCGGGATCGATCGTGGCGGTCGTGAGCGGGAGCTGGGCGGATTGCTCGCGCGGCTCGGGCAGGTCGCGGAGGACGAGCTCTGGTTGCTGTACGAGGCCGGTCGCGAGCTGCGGGGCTCGGCGCAGCGCCGCATGCTGCGAGAGCTCGCGCAGGCGAACCGAGGGCCGACGCTGATCTTGGTCGAGAGCGATCGCGCGGCGGTGCCCGAGCTGCCCGAGCTGGAGATCGAGCGCCTCGCCGCGCCCGATGGCGAGCAGCTGCGCGAGCGGGTGGTTGCGCTCGGGCGTGCCCTGCAGAGCGAGCGCAACCACCCGCT
>DATLLB010000829.1:0-2253 GCA_035538075.1 Enhygromyxa sp. | reverse complement strand
GTTGCTGAGGGTGATCAGCTGCTTTTGAACGAGCGGGACCTCTTCGGGGCCGAGCTCGACGCCGAGATCGCCGCGCGCGATCATGATGCCGTTGGCGACGTCGATGATGCGGCCGAGGTTCTCGGGCAGGATCGCCTCGGGCTTCTCGATCTTGGCGATCAGCGGGACGTCGCGGCCGTACTCCTGCATGAGCCCGCGGCAGACCTCGAGGTCGTCGGGCGTGCGCACGAACGAGAGCGCGATGTAGTCGACGCCGAGGTCGATGGCGAAGCGCAGGTCCTGCTTGTCCTTCTCGGTCAGCGAGGGGAGCGTGAGCTTGGAGTCGGGCAGGTTGACGCCCTTGCGAGCCTTGAGCAGGCCGCCGACGACGACCTCGGTGTGGACCTCATCGCCCTCGATCTTGGTGATGCGGGCCTCGAGGGCGCCGTCGTCCATCAGCACGCGCTCGCCCGGCTGGGCCTCCTTGGCGAGGTTCGGGTAGTCGATGCCGACGCGGCCGGGCTCGATTGGAGCGTCGAGGTCGGTGAGGAACACGAGGCTGTCACCGACGGCCAGCTCCATGCCGGGATCGGGGATCCGACCGACGCGGATCTTCGGGCCCTGCAGGTCGGCGAGCACGGCGATCGGCTTGCGGCGGATGCTCGACTGCTCGCGCACGCGAGCGTAGGAGAGCGCGTGATCTTCGTGGCTGCCGTGCGACATGTTGAGGCGGACGGCGTCGAGGCCGGCGTCGAACAGGGCGCCGATCATCTCTTCGGAGTTGCTGGCGGGACCGAGGGTCCCGAGGATCTTCGCGCGTCGCTGGTTCATCGCGGGCGAGTTTGACACATGCTCCCTCGGGACGGATCGGTGGGCGGGCGGCCACGGCGAAGAGCGAAGCCATGAACTACGCCAAACTGTTGTCCTCGAGTGGGGCTGTGCTGCTCCTGAGCAGCGGCTGCGAGACCCAATACCCGTACTGTGAAGAGACCGTGACGGTGCTCGACTCGCTCGACACGCCGACGCCGGCGGGGGTGACCGCCGGGGAGCTGTTCGAGATCATCGAGGGGGAGCGCAGCGCGAACTTCGAGTACACGGAGCCGGGCGGCGGCTCGATCCACGTCGACATCGAGCCGGGCGGCGTGGGCTCCACGGCCCTGACGCTCGCCCTGAGTCGGCATGCGAACGCGGAGCTGCGCTGGATCGACGCCGAGGAGGTGGAGCCGAGCGGGCCGGGGCCGGTCGCGGAGATCGCTGTGTACTGTCCGGACCGGATCGAGATCGACGCACAGCTCGAGTTCGAGACGGCCGACGGGGTGTTCGCGGAGCTGTTCGATGTGGTGGTTGGGATCGATGTCGACGAGGTCGAGGGCACGGGCGGCGAGCTGGGGGTGGCGCGGGTCGAGGAGCGCTTCGATCCGGCCGGGTTGATGGGGGCACTCGAGGTCATCTCGATCGATCCGCCGAATCCGGACTCGGTCGACTACGAGCTGGAGATCCACTATCCGGTCGCGGAGTGGGCGGTCGAAGAAGGCGGGCAGCTCGGGCAGCCGCGCGGGATGGTCGGTGGCGGAGCGCAGTACACGTCTGGGAAGGGCAAGGACGCGTATGTGAGCTACGGGATTTTCCACATCGGGACGTTTGGCAACTGGAACATCGACTGAGCCCGGTGGATTAGACTCGCGCGGATGCTCGCCGGGCGCGTCCGTCTGATCTTTTTCATCGTTCTCGCGCTCGCGTGGGGAATGCCTGGACGGGCCGAGGCGGCCAAGCCGAAGCGCAAGGCTGCCTCGAGCCCGATCCACTACAGTGTCTCGATCCCGCAGCCGACCACTCGCTACGTGCACGTGCGGGTCGAGATCGCGGATGCGCCGAATGATCAGACGACGCTGGCGATGCCGGCCTGGACGCCGGGGTCGTACCTGATCCGCGACTTCGGCAAGCACGTGTACGACGTCGCGGCCACCGATCTGGACGCGCACGCGCTGGCGGTGAAGCGGGTCGACAAGCAGACGTGGATGGTCGACAACGACGGCGAGGGCTTCTATCTCGAATATCGGGTGTACGCGGGCGAGCTGAGCGTGCGGACCTCGTATGTGGATGATCGCTTCGCGCTGCTCAACGGCGCGGGGGTGTTCATGTATGTGGTGAATC
This sequence comes from Enhygromyxa sp., assembly GCA_035538075.1. Classification (GTDB taxonomy): domain Bacteria; phylum Myxococcota_A; class Polyangia; order Nannocystales; family Nannocystaceae; genus Plesiocystis. The sequence continues at coordinate 120 of DATLLB010000829.1, read as the reverse complement.
AGACCGATCGCGCGGCGGAGCTCGAGCTCGTGCCGCCGGCCGGGTGGGGGGTGCACACGGCCCTCGATCCGCTGGCGAGCGCGACGACAGGTAGCTCGCGGTATTCGGCGCCGAGCTATG
>DATLLB010000828.1:0-6205 GCA_035538075.1 Enhygromyxa sp. | reverse complement strand
TACTGGCTGCTCGACACGGGCGCGCGACCGGATCTCGCGATGCCATCGTCGATCCTGGTCGCGACGCCGTCGCTCGGCCAGGAGCAGGCCGCGTTGCTCGGTCAGGGCTTGCTGCGCTCGAGCCTGCTCGGGCTCGGCGGTCCGGCCGAGACGCTGGTCAACACCTCGCTGATCCACAAGCTCTTGTGGCGAGTCGACTTCGAGGAGCGCATCACGGCGGGATTGCTCGGGCGGCTGATCGGGCCTGCGTTCGAGGATCGGATCGGCAGCGTCTATCTGCACCCGCAGTCGCTCGCGCTGCTGACTTGGGATCGCGGCCGCGGCGTCCGCTTCGTCGAGCGCCCGGCCGAGCACGCCAGCGACGTGCACGATCTCGACGGCGTCGTCCGCTTCGCCTCGATGGCGCCGGCCGGGCTGCACTTCGATGATGCCGAGTGGAGCTCGCGGCGACCCGAGGCCGACGTGCGCGACGCCTTCGCTTCGCGCTGGCCGGCGCGGATCGTCGCCATCAACCCGTGCTTCCTGTCGGTCTGGAAGCTGGTGATCCGCCGCCACGAGCCCGCCGGAATTCGCGTCGTGTTGCTCGACGCGATCGCCGGTCACCCGATCGACTGGCCGGGCGGTTGAATCGGGTCAGAGTCGGATCGCCGATGTCCGACTACCACGAGTCCTTTGAGGCGCTGCCGGAGCACGCGCGAGACATCCACCGAGCGATCACCAGCCTCAAGGAGGAGATCGAGGCGGTCGACTGGTATCACCAGCGCGTGGTGCTGTGCACCGATCCGCAGCTGCGCAAAGTCTTGGCCCACAACCGCGACGAGGAGATCGAGCACGCGGTCATGACCCTCGAGTGGCTGCGCCGCAACATGCCCAAGTGGGACGAGAACCTGCGGCGCTACCTGTTCACGGTCGCCGACATCACCGAGATCGAGGAGAAGGAGGAGAATCCCTAACCGCGCTGCTTTTTGATGACCTGGCGCGCGAGCCCCTTGAGCGTCTCGAACACGCCGACGCCCTTGATCGCAACCGCCTCGAAGTCCGGCACCTTGGTCGGGTTGAGCTTCTCGTTGAGCTCGTCGAGCCCCAGCACCTCGGGCATGTCGCGCTTGTTGTACTGCACGACGTAGGGTAGCTCGTCGAGGTTGAAGCCCTGCTCTTCGAGGTTGATGCGCAGGTTCTCGAGGCTCTCGAGGTTGGCGTCCATCCGGGCATCCTGCGAGTCGGCCACGAAGCAGACCCCGTCGACGCCACGCAGGATCAGCTTGCGGCTGGCGTCGTAGAACACCTGGCCGGGCACCGTGTAGAGGTGGAAGCGAGTCTTGAACCCGCGGATCTCACCGAGGTCGAGCGGCAGGAAGTCGAAGAACAAGGTCCGCTCGGTCTCGGTCGCGAGCGAGACCATCTTGCCCTTCGACTCCGGCTTCGAGACCTTGTAGATCCACTCGAGGTTGGTCGTCTTTCCGCACAGGCCAGGCCCGTAGTAGACGACCTTGAAGTTGATCTCCCGCGCGCTGTAGTTGATGAACGACATAGCTCAGCCGCCCTTGCGCAGCTCGGTCAGGACCTGCTTGGCGAGCGCCTTGAGTGTGTCGAACACCCCTTCACCAGTGACGGCGGAGGCCTCGAAGTCGGGCACGCCGTTGGTGTTGAGCGTGCGACGAAGCTCATCGAGTGGCACGGCGCTCGGCAGGTCGCGTTTGTTGTACTGGATGACGTAGGGGATCTTGTCGAGGTCGTAGCCTTGTTCCTCGAGGTTGAAGCGCAGGTTGTCGAGGCTCTCGATGTTGGCCTCCATGCGCTCGAGCTGTGAGTCGGCGACGAAGCACACGCCGTCGACTCCCTTGAGGATCAGCTTGCGGCTGGCGTCGTAGAACACCTGGCCGGGGACCGTGTAGAGGTGGAAGCGGGTCTTGAACCCGCGGATCTCACCCAAACTCAGCGGCAGGAAGTCGAAAAACAAGGTCCGCTCGGTCTCGGTCGCGAGCGAGATCATCTTGCCTTTCGACTCGGGGCGGGTCTTGTTGTAGATGAACTGCAGGTTGGTGGTCTTCCCACACAGTCCGGGACCGTAGTAGACCAGCTTGCAGTTGATCTCCCGCGCGCTGTAGTTGATGAACGACATCGCTCGTGCGCGGATTAGCCGAACAGCGCGTCGATGTCGTCGTCGGTGATCTCGTTGAAGACGTCGTGCTGCTCGTTCTTGGGCTTGGACGCGATGCGCTCGAAGATCTCGGTCAGCGCTTCGCTGGCCTTCTTCACGCGCAGGCGCACGAGTCCCTGGGTGGTGTTCTTGTCGAACAAGACCACGAGGATGATCCGCCGCGCCACGATCGTCATGTGGACGGAGATCTCCTTGCCCTCGTGGAACTGACCGGTGAATTCCTCTTCCTCGATCAGCTTCGCCATACCACCGACCGCGGCGACGTTGCCGGCGACCAGTGAGCTGAGCGAAGTCGTATCGAGGTCGGCGTCGACCCCAGTGGCCGCGATGAGCTGACCGTTTTTGTCCACGATCAGGATCGTCCGGGCTCGGGAATCCTGGTGCAGCCTGTCGGCGACCTCTCGGATCTCCGACAACTCCTCTTCGTACAAAGCGAGCTGCGGGTTCATCATGTTCAAGACGGGACTCCTGACCGATCGTCGTTTGCAGGCTCGAGTGGCGACTTCAGCCGCGGATGCGGCGGCGTGCGGGAGGTGGCCAACCTAACAAACTCCTCCGAGCAAGTCCATGCGCCAGGAACGGGGTGGTTCGAGGCGCTGCGAGACCCCGTGCGAGCGGTCCTGCGGGCCGTCGCCGTCATTGGGCGATCGGCCGTGCGCGCAGCCGCGCAGCGAAACTAGGCGAGCCGACGGCGATCTTCGAGGGCCCGGTGCAGCGTGGTCATGTCGGCGTACTCGAGCTCGCCACCGACCGCGACACCCGAGGCAATCCGCGTCACCGTGAGACCCAGCGGGTCGAGCAGCTTGGCGAGGTAGAGGGCCGTCGCGTCGCCCTCGACGTTGGGGCTGGTCGCCACGATGACTTCAGCCAGCTCGGGCTCGCCCGGCTTGCGCCGCACTCGGGCGAGCAGCTCGCCGATCTTGAGCTCGGCCGGGCCGACGCCTGCGAGCGGATCGAGCACGCCGTGCAGCACGTGGTAGCGGCCGCGAAACACCCCGGCTCGCTCGAGCGCCATCCGATCCTGCGGCTGCGCGACCACGCAGACGATCGTGGGATCGCGGCGTGGGTCCGAGCAGATCGAGCAGACCTCGGCGGCCGCGAGGTCGCAGCAGATCGAGCACAGTCGCATCTGCGCGTGGACCTCGGCGATCGCGGTGGACAGCGCCTGACCATAGGAGGCGTCGCTGCGCACGATCGCCAGCGCCAGCCGCAGCGCCGACTTCTCGCCGATGCCCGGCAGCCGCGCGAGCAGGGTCGTCAGCCGCCGCAACGGATCGCCAACCTCCGTCAAGCCCGGGCCTCCACTCAGAAGTTGGGCATGCCGCCGGGGAACAGCCCAGGTGGCAGCATCGAGCCGAGCCGCTCTTGCGCGAGCGCCTTCGACTTCTCGATCGCGCTGTTGACCGCCGCGACGATCAGATCCTGCAGCATGTCGCGATCCTCCTGCAGCGCCGCCGGATCGATGATCACCGCGGTGACCTGCTGGGCGCCCGTCATCGTCACCTTGACCATGCCACCGCCGGCGGAGCCCTCGACGCTCTGCGTGGCGAGACCCTTTTGCAGGTACTCCATCTGCTCACGCATCTGCTGGGCCTGCTGCATGAGCTGCGACAGATCGAAGTCGGCCATGGGCGGAGGATAGGGGATTTTTTCGAAAGCGAGGAGATCTACAGAGGCAGCCCGCGCTGGCCCACCGGTGGCAGCGCCGGGCCGCCGAGCGGCTCGATGGCCTCGAGCTGGCCGTCGAAGGTGCGCAGCAGCGAGCGGATGCGCGGGTTGTGCCGCGCGTCCTGGATCATCGCCTGTCGGTAGGCGGCTTCGCGCTGCTCCTCGACCAGCGCGAGGCTCGGCGCGTCGGGCAGCGAGGGCGCGGCGTCGATCCACTCCACGCGCATGACCTCACCGAAGTACTCGGCGAGCAGGTGATCGAGGGTCGTCCGCAGCTCGGAGCCGTCGCGCAGCTGTGCGCGGGCGATGCCGTTCGCCGGCGACGCCAGCTGGATGAGGCCCGCACGCAGCACCACGAAGCCGACTTCGTTCAGCACCGCGGGCAGCATGTGCTCGTCGCGGATGCGCTCGAGGAACGACTCCCAAGCGTCCCACGGCGCGAGCGTGCGCCAGGGGATCGCCTCGCGGGGGATGCAGCGCGAGCTCGGGCAGCCGGCCTCCGGATCGACGGGCGGCTTGGCGGGCGCGAGCTCTTCGTTGGTCAGCTGGAAGCGAAGGTCCGGGGCGGGCGGAGATGAAGGTGGCTCGGGTGCGGGCGGTCGCGCTGGCTCGGCGCGCTTCGACGGCCCGCCGGGGAGCAGACCCGCGTCACGAGCGAGTTGCTCGAGCATGTCGATGTGCGGATCGTTCGAGGCCCCGTTCGAACGCGGCGCGCTGGGCATCGGCGCGGGCTCGTGGGTCGGCGCGGGCGGGCGAGTTACCACCGGGCTCGCGGCCACCACCGGACTCGCGGCGACCGGGCTCGTGGGTGGCATGCGCTCGGGTGCTCGCGCTTCGCTGACGCTCGGCGCAGGAGCAGCGGCTGGGCTCGTCGAAACAGGAGCCGCCCGCATCGGCCCCGCATTGCTTGGCTGCGGCCGCGGCCCTGAACCACCGCGTCCGCGCGCGCCACCCGAAGGGCCGCCCGAGCGTCCGCCCGGAGCCGCTCGTCCGCTCGCGAGCGCATCGAGCCGCGCGACCAGATCGCCGAGCGGCAGCAAAGGCTCGGCGTTGGCCAGCTCGAGCAAGCCCATCTCGATCACCAGCCGCGGCACCCGACTGTTCTCGAGGCTGTCGACCGTGCGAGCGAAGCGATCGAAGTGCTGGGCGATCAGCTCGGCGTCGACCGACGCGGCCTGCTGTACGAGCTGCTCGTGCAGGTCGTCGTCCATGTCGAGCAACGCCGCGCGGCTGTCGGTCAGCTTGACCACCGCGAGGTCGCGCAGGTGCTGCAGGATCGCGACCGCGAGCTGCAGCAGATCGACGCCGGTCGCGGTGATGTCCTCGAAGCGAGCCAGGACCGCGGCCACGTCGCGATCGAGGATCGCCTGGACCAGCTGCGCGATCGTGAAGCGGCTGGCCTGCCCGAGCACGGTCAGCACCTCCGCGGTGGTGATCGCCGTCGGCTCGCTGGCGAACGCGATGACCTTGTCGAGCAGCGTCAGCGAGTCGCGGACCGAGCCCTCGCCACAGCGCGCGATCACCTGCAGCCCCTCGTCCTCGACCGCGAGCCCTTCGTTGTGGAGGATCTCGTGCAGATACGGGACCAGGGTGGCCACCCGCACGCGGCGATAGTCGAGCCGCGACACCCGAGAGAGGATCGTCGGCAGCACCTTGTGCGGATCGGTGGTCGCAAACATGAAGGTCACATGCGGCGGCGGCTCCTCCAGCGTCTTGAGCAACGCGTTGAAGGCCTGCTGCGTGAGCATGTGGACCTCGTCGATGATGTAGATCTTGCGGCGCGCGGAGTGGGGCAGGTAGTTGACCTGCTCACGCAGCGAGCGAATGTCGTCGACCGAGTTGTTGCTCGCGCCGTCGATCTCGATCACGTCGACCGAGCGCCCCTCGTTGATCGCCACGCACTGGTTGCACTGGTTGCACGGCTCGGGCGTGGGCCCGCGCTCGCAGACCAGGCACTTGGCGAGGATCCGCGCCGCCGTGGTCTTGCCGAGCCCTCGCACGCCGCAGAACAAGTAGGCGTGGTGGACCCGGTCGGCCTTGATCGCGTTCTGCAGTGTGCGCGTGACGTGCTCTTGGCCGATCATGTCGGCGAAGCGCTGCGGTCGATACTTGCGCGCGAGTGCGAGGTAAGCCACGGGGGATTACTTTAGTGCTTTTCGGCGATGCGCCGAAACACACTCCCAAAAATCGCTTCGCGATTTTCGGGAGCACGCAAAACGACCCTCAGCGGCGGCGTATCTCCACGGCGCCGAGGCGCTCGCCTCGTTCGAGCAAGCGGGTAATCCGCTGACGCTCGCGCGCGGTGAACTCCGGCGTGATCGGCCAGTTGCCGGTCGCGCGCATCAGCTCCTCCTGCGAGGTCTCGACGCCGACGCG
>DATLLB010000827.1:0-4920 GCA_035538075.1 Enhygromyxa sp. | reverse complement strand
CGCTTGTTCGAAGTCGATGAGCCCGTGCCGGTGGGTGTCGTTGAAGCGACGGCCGCCGTATTCGATGTAGCCATCGCACTCGATGGTCTGGTCGGGATCGAAGTTGGGTGACTCGAGCATCGCCAGCGCCGACACGACCTTGTAGGTGCTGCCGGGGTAGTAGTTCTCCTGGACGGTCTTGTCGACGAACGGCTTGAACGGCGAGTTGAGCCACTCTTCGTACTGCGCGCGAGAGATCCGGCCCTCCCACACGTTGGGGTCGATCGCCGGGGCCGAGACCATCGCCAGGATGCGGCCGGTCTTGACCTCCATCGCAACCACGCCGCCCGCTCGCTTGATGCCCTCGATCGAGAGGCGCTCGCCGGCCGGCCCCTCCATCGACTCGCCGGCCAGCGCCGTGGAGGCGACGCGCTGCAGGTCGAGATCGAGGCTCAGGTAGATGTCCTGGCCGGGGATCGGCTCACGATCGGGCGGCAAGGCCTCGAGCGCGGCCGATGGCGGATCGGCGACCTCGCGCCCGAGCGCATCGACCACGCGCGAGCGCTCGCCCAGGCGCCCGCGCAGGTAGTTCTCCCACTGCCGCTCGATGCCGGTCACGCCGATGCGATCGCCGGGTCGGTAGTCGCCGTAGCGCGAGTCCTCGAGCGCGTCGCGACCAATCTCGCGCATGAAGCCGGTCACGAATGCGGTCAGCTCGCGCTCGGCGTAGTAGCGACGGGCCGACTCGCGGATCTCGACCCAGGTGTCGAAGCCACGCGTCTGAATGCGGGCGTTCTCAGCCCACGACAAATTGTTGCGCACTGACACCGCGTAGCGGCCATTTTGCTCGTCGTCGCGCAGGCGCTCGAGCTTGGCCACGAACTTGGCGCGGTCGTCCTCGTCGACGAAGTCGATCAGCGCGGCGAGCTCGATGATCTGCTGATCGGTGATTGCCTGACGGACGATCTTGGGCTCCTCACCCTGCTCCTCGGGCTCGGTCTGCACACGCGGGATCGCGGTGACGTAGAGCGCGTAGGTGGCATGGTTGGTGGCCAGCGGCCGGCCCTTGGCGTCGAAGATGCGCCCGCGCGGGGCCTCGACGTCGATGCTGTCGATGAAGTTCTGCTCGGCCCGCCGAGCGAAGTGCACGCCCTCGAGGATCTGCAGCTGAAACAGGCGGACGACCAGGCTGAGGAAGAGCAGCGCGGCGATGACGACGTACACCTGCAGGCGCGGCTTGAGCTCGCGGACGTCGTCGTCGGGGCTGCGGCGGTTGAGCTCGCGCGACCGGCTGGATCCGCCGACGCGACCGCCGTCGTCGCCCGGCCGCCGCCGCAGCACCGGCTCGCCGAGCTCGTCGGCCAGGCCCTTGTGGATGACCTTCGGCGGCTCGCGATCGTCGCTCATCAAGCCGCCTCCTCGGGCTTCGGCTGCGGATCGAGACGCAGGCGCCGGAACAACCACTCGGTCAACACCCAGACCGGATGGGCGACCAGGAAGGTCGCGAACAGGTGCCAGCGGCTCTGCCACAGCGACTCGAGCAGAGCCTCACGAGGGATCCGCATCGGCTCGGCGAGCACCGTCAGCGTCGCGAAGGTCGCGAGGTCGACCAGGCCGACGGCCGCGAGCGCAGCCGAAGCGCGCGAGAACCAGCCATGCAGCGCCAGCCGGCCCGCGGCCCAGTGCAGGGCCAGGAAGCTCAGCTGGTGCGCGAGGATCAGGATTCCGAGCGGCGCGCCTTGATGGAGATCCTCGAGGTAGCCGAGCACCGTGACGATCGCGAGCTTGGCCGGCAGCTCTCCCCCACCCGCGCGCCCACCTTCACGCGAGAACGCGAGGTGCACGAGCAGCACCGCGGTGGTCGAGGGCAGCATCACGCTGAGCTCGAACACGTGCCCGAGCCCGGCCACGGCCGCCATCAGCAGCCAACCAAGCGCGATGTAGGCGAGGGCGCGGAACAGCATGGGCGGATCGTGTGGGCGAGTTTAGGCGTTGCTCGAGCAAACGCGAAGCCGGTGCGAGGCGACGCCCCGCGCGCGGCGTACATTCCTGGAACATCGTGAGGATTATGCGGGCGGCGAGCGGCGGCAATCACTCCGAGAGCAGCTGCCCGACCATCTCGGCCAAGCGCGAGAGCGTGTAGGGCTTCGGCAAGTAGGCCGCACCCGCGTGCGCACGGTCGAGGGCGCTCTCGTCGTAGCCGGACACGAACAGCACCTTGAGCGCGGGCTGCTTGCGGTGCAGCTGCTCGGCCAGCTCATAGCCGGTCATGCTCGGCATCATGATGTCGCTGATCAGCAGATCGACCTCGCCCGGCAGCCGATCGAACAGCTCGAGCGCCGCGGGCCCGTCGGCGGCGGCGAACACCTCGTAGCCGTGCGCCTGGAGGCCACGCTCGGCGATCATGCGCACGACCGGGTTGTCCTCGGCGAGCAGGATCCGGCCCTTCGCGGGCGCGGGGGTCGGGTGCACGCGCACGCGGGCCTTGTCGACCGTGCCGCTGGCGATCGGCAGGAGGATCGAGAAGCGGGTGCCCCTGCCCGGCTCGCTGTCGACCTCGATCTCGCCGCCGAGCTGCTTGACGATCCCGTAGCAGGTCGCGAGCCCGAGCCCGGTGCCGCCTTGCTTGGTCGTGAAGAACGGCTCGAAGATGTGCGGGAGCGCGGCCTTGCTGATGCCCTGTCCCGAGTCGCGCAGCTCGAGCAGCGCATAGCGGCCGGGCGCGAGCGAACTGGGTGCGGCGCTGTCGAGGGTGACGACGCCGAGCTCGATCGCCAAGCTGCCGCCGCGCGGCATGGCGTCTCGTGCATTGACGGCCAGATTTATCAAGACCTGTTCGATCTGGGCTCGATCGGCGCGGATCAACACCTCGCTGGAACCCAGCGACGCGCCAATCTGAATGTGCTCACCGAGCACGCGCGAGAGCAGCCGCTCGGTGTTGGCGATCAGCTCGCGCAGATCGAAGACAGCGAGATCGAAGACCTGCTTGCGGGCGAAGCTCAGCAGCTGGCGCGTGAGCCCAGCAGCCCGCTCGGAGGCCTCGCGGATGGTCTCGAGCGCGTCGTGAGCCTCGAGATCGAGGTTCGGCCGGGCCATCACCAGATCGGCGCAGCCGAGGATCGCCGTCAGCAAGTTGTTGAAGTCATGGGCGACGCCGCCGGCCAGGCGCCCGACCGTCTCCATCCGCTGCGAGAGCAGCAGCTGCTGCTCCAGCAGCTTGCTGTCCGAGATGTCGCGGATGGTGCCGGCGAAGCGCAGCGGATCGCCTCGCTCGTCGCGGAGCACTCGGCCGAAGCTCATCGCCCAGCGCGTGACCCCGTCCGGGCACAGCAAGCGGTGCTCGAGCACGAAGTCGTCGCCCCCCTCGTTGGCGAGCGCGCGTGCGATCGCGACTTCGAACTCGTCGCGATCCTCGCGGTGCACGAGCTCGAGGTAGGCCTCGTAGGTGCCCGCGAAGCTGCCGGGATCGAGCCCGAACATGGCCTCGATGTCGTCCGACCAGCTCACCTTGCCGCCCGCGACGTCCCAGTCCCAGGTGCCCATGCTCGCGGCTTGCAAGGCGAAGCGCAGCCGCTCCTCGCTGTCGCGGGCGCGGGCCTCGGCCTGCTTGTGGCGCGTGACGTCGCTGAACGAGGTCACCACCGCGTAGGGACGATCGCTGCCCGGAGCGCGCAGCGGCTGCGAGTTGATCGAGATCCACGTGAGGCTGCCGTCGGGCTTGTGCACGCCCATGATCACCTCGCGCAGCGGCTCGCCCGTGCGGAGGCTGACCATCGCCGGATGCGTCTCGCCGGGGAACGGCGAGCCGTCCTCGTGGATCGATCGCCAGCGCGGATCGGTCGAGCTGCGACCGGCCATCTGCTCGACCGAGAGGCCGAGAATGCGCTCGGCCGCCGCGTTGCAGGTCAGGATCTGACCGCCGGGGACCTGCAGGACCACGCCCTCTTCGAGGTTGGCGACGATGACCTGGTAGCGCGCGGCGTCGGAGTCGAGCTGCTCGTCGAGGATCTCTCGTGCGCGCAGCTCGGCGTTCTCGCGCGCGAGTCTGTTCACCTCGAGCTGCAGCCGCTCCAGCTCGGTGGTGGTCTCGTCGTTGGCGGGCGGCGAGGACAACGCGAGAGGTTACAGCGACCCGCGCCCGTGGTAAACGGCGCGCGGTGAGCTGGTACGACCTGTTCTCGGGCTTCTACGATCGTTCGCTCGAGCCTCTATACCGCGAGCAGCGTCGGCTCGCCGGTGAAGCGCTCGCACTCGCGCCTGGCCAAGTCGTGCTCGATCTGCCCTGCGGCACCGGCCAGAGCTTCGACGTAATCGCGCCACGGATTGGTCCCGAGGGCGCGCTGCTCGGCGTCGACCTATCCAAGGGCATGCTCGAGCGCGCGGCCGCACGAGCCAAGGCCGCCGGCTGGACGCAGGTGCAGCTGTTGCAGCGCGACGTCCATGGCCTCGACGCGGCCGCCGTCGAGCAGGCGCTCGGGCGTCCGCGCGCGATCGATCGCCTGCACATCTTCCTGGGCCTCACCGCCTTCCCCGAGTGGCAGCGCGCGTTCGAGCACCTGTGGAGCATGCTCGCGCCGGGTGGTCGCTGCGTCATCGTCGACGTGCACGCGGCCAAGCCCGACCTGCAGGGACGCATGGTCAACCTCGTCGCTCGCGCCGACATTCGCCGCGAGACCTGGACCGTCCTCGAGCGGATCGCCAGCAACTACTCGCGCGTGGAGCTGCCGAGCCAGAAGCAGCATGGCGGACTGCTGTTCTTGGCCAGCGGCGACAAGCCGCGTTGAGGTGCGGCCCGCAGGGCCGGCAGGGGGAGAGGGACCCGCGACGGGTCCGCCCGGCGCGGGAGAGGGACCGGCTACGGTCTCCACTCCATCGGCCAAAAAGTGGCATCGATCGAGCCTCCAGAGGGGGTTTTGAGAAGGTACGGGGGAAGAACTCCCT
>DATLLB010000826.1:0-5557 GCA_035538075.1 Enhygromyxa sp. | reverse complement strand
GTGGAGACCGACGCGCGGGTGATGAACCACAGCCGCGCCTCGGGCAGCGCCTCGAGCACGTACTGCGTGATCGTGAGCCCGAGCTCGACGGTCGCGTCGAGCATGAGCACGCCGTCGATCGCTCGCGCAGCCGCGAGCTCGCGCAGGCGCGAGGTCAGCTCGGTGCGCGAGGCGTCGAGCTCGACGGTCAACGCGGTGACGTGCACGCCCGCGCGCTCGAGCGAGCTCGCCAGCTCGCGCGTGGTCTCGCCGGAGTCGCGCGCGAGCATGAGCCAGCGACCGCTCGGCGTGGTGCCCTGCAGCGAGGTCGAGCGCCAGACGACGCGATGACGGCTGCTCGCGAGCTTGCGATCGCGACCGGCGAGCTTCGGCGCGTCGAGCCAGTAGCGCTGCCGCTGGAACGGATAGGTCGGCAGCTCGACGCGACGGACTGCGAAGGGCTGGAAGTAGGCGTCCCAGTCCACCCGCACGCCGTGCGCATGCAGGCTGCCGAGCGCCAGCGCGAGCGTCTCCGACTCCGACCGGTTGCGACGCAGCGCGGGCAGCAACGCGACCTCGCTCTGTGCGGCATCGGACAGGCACGACGCGGCCATCGACGACAGCACGCCGTGCGGACCGAGCTCGAGGCACACGCCGACGCGCTGCTGCTCGAGCGTGCGCACGCCGTCGAAGAACCGCACTGGGGCGCGGACGTGGCGGACCCAGTAGTCGGCGCGGCTGAGCTCGCCGTCACGCGCGAGCTCGCCGGTGACGTTGGAGACGATCGGGATCGTGGCCGGATGGAAGCGCACGGTCTCGGCGACCCGGCGGAACTCGTCGAGCATCCCGTCCATGTGCCGCGAGTGGAACGCGTGCGAGACGACCAGCGGCTGGGTCTTGCGGCCGAGCTGCGTGAAGTGGGCGGCGAGGCTCGCGACGGCCTCGGCGTCGCCGGAGATCACGGTCGAGAGCGGGCCATTCAAGCCGGCGATGTCGACACCCGGGTGAGCGTCGAGCAGCGCGACGACCTCGGCCTCCGAGGCTTGCAGCGAGACCATCACGCCGCCGCGCGGGAGCGCCTGCATGAGCCGACCGCGAGCGGCGACCAGCTTGCAGGCGTCGTCGAGCGGCATCACGCCGGCCACGTGGGCCGCGACCAGCTCGCCAATCGAGTGGCCCAGCAGCAGGTCGGGGCGCACGCCCCAGCTGGACAGCAAGCGATGGAGCGCGACCTCGATCGCGAACAGGGCCGGCTGGGTGTAGGCGGTCTCGTCGAGCAGGGCCGCACGCGGCGAGCCTTCGTCGGCGAACATGACCTCGCGCAGCGGCACGTCGAGCAGCGGATCGAAGCGCGCGAAGATGTCGTCGAGCGCCGCGGCGAAGGCCGGGTACGTGGCCGCGAGCTCACGGCCCATGCCGAGCCGCTGCGCGCCCTGACCGGTGAACAGCAAGGCGAGCTTGCCCGAGCGGGCGGAGACGAGCTGCAACTGGTCGATGTCGAGCTGGTCGAGCTGGTCGAGCGAGGCGACGCTGGCGACCGCGCGACGATCGAGCAGCGCGCGGGTGCTGAGCAGCGAGTAGGCGATGTCCGGGAGCGCGACGTGGGTGAGCGTGCGCAGCCGCTGTGCCTGCGCGCGCACAGCCGCGTCGGTCTTGCCGGACAGCAGCAGCGGGAAGTGCTGGACCGTGCTCGCGGCACGCTCGAGCTCGCGGGCGTTGCTGGTCGGCGGTTCTTCGAGGATCACGTGGGCGTTGGTGCCCGAGATACCGAACGACGAGATCGCGGCGCGTCGCGGGTGATCGCCAGCGTCCCACGCCCGAGCGCTGCGCAGCAGCTGCACGCTGCCCGCCGACCAATCGACCTGATGGGAAGGCTCGTCGGCGTGCAAGGACGGCGGCAGCAGCCGATGCTGCATGGCGAGGACGACCTTGATGATGCCGGCCACGCCCGCGGCGGCCTGCGTGTGGCCGAGGTTGGACTTGATCGAGCCCAGCCACAGCGGGTGCTCGGCGTCGTGCTCGCGACCGTAGGTGGCGAGCAACGCCTGCGCTTCGATCGGATCGCCGAGGCGCGTGCCGGTGCCGTGCGCTTCGACGACGTCGATGTCGGCGGCCGAGAGCCTCGCGCTCGCGAGCGCGGTCCGGATCACGCGTTGCTGCGAAGGACCGTTGGGCGCGGTGAGACCCTGACTGCGGCCGTCTTGGTTGACGGCGGAGCCACGGATGATCGCGAGCGTGCGATGGCCGTTGCGCCGCGCGTCGGAGAGCCGCTCGAGCACGAGCACGCCGACACCCTCGGCCCACGCGACGCCGTCGGCGGCCTCGGAGAACGACTTGCAGCGACCGTCGGGCGCGAGGCCGCGCTGCCGGCTGAACTCGATGAACACGCTCGGCGTGGCCATCACGGTCGCGCCGCCGACGATCGCGAGCTCGCACTCGCCGTCGCGCAGCGCTCGGGTGGCGAGGTGCAGGGCGACCAGCGAGGACGAGCATGCGGTGTCGACCGTGACCGCGGGACCCTCGAAGCCGAAGGTGTAGGAGATGCGGCCGGACGCGACCGACGGCGCGCTGCCGATCCCGACGTGACCATCCAGCGACTCCGGGCTGCTCGCGAGCCGGCTGGAGTAGTCGCTGTACATGATGCCCATGAACACGCCGGTCGCCGATCCGGCGAGGCGATCGGGCGGGAGCCCGGCACGCTCGAGGGCTTCCCAGGTGGTCTCGAGCAGCAGGCGCTGCTGCGGATCGATGCTCAGGGCCTCGCGCGGGCTGATGCCGAACACGCTCGGATCGAACTCGGCGGCGTCGTGCAGGAAGCCGCCGCGATGCGTGAGCGACTTGCCCGGCGCGTCGGGATCGGGATCGTGGAGATCGCTGGGCCAGCCGCGATCGATCGGGAAGTCAGAGATGACGTCGCGGCCCTCGACCAGCAATTGCCAGAGCTGCTCGGTGTCGTGGATTCCGCCCGGGAACCGACAGGCCATCGCGACGATCGCGATCGGGTCGTCGTCCGTGCTCGCGCGCGTGGGCTTGGCCGCGGTGATCGTGGGCTGCGGCTCGCCGTCGAACAGCTGCTCGAGCAGCATGGTCGTGAGCGCGGCCGCGGTCGGGTAGTCGAACAGCAGCGTGGCCGGCAGCGTGCGACCGGCCAGCTCCTGCAGCCGATTGCGCAGCTCGAGCGCCATCAACGAGTCGAGGCCGAGCTCCTGTAGAGGTTGATCGCCGGGCACCGCGGGCGCGCCCAAGACCGTGGCGGCCGCGTTGCGCACGGCGTCGAGCAGCGTGCGAGCGCGCTCGGCCGGGTCGAGGTTGGCGAGGCGTTGCTGGAGATCGGACTCGCGCTCGGTGGTCGTGGCGGCGCGGCGCGGCCGAGTGATCCGAACCAGGCCGCGCAGCACCGAAGGCAGCCGCTCGCCGAGCTGCGCGAGGCGCTTGGCGTCGATGCGAACCGGCGCGAGCAGGGCTTGATCGAGGCGCAGTGCGGCGTCGAACAGCGCGAGGCCGTCGCTGGTGCTCAGCGGCGGGAGCCCGCTTCGTTCGATGCGCGCGAGGTCGGCCGCCGACAGCCGAGCCGCCATGCCGCCGTCCGCCCACGGGCCCCACGCGAGGCTGACGGTGGGCAGACCGAGCGCGCGTCGGTGGGCGGCGAGAGCGTCGAGGAAGGTGTTGGCGGCGGCGTAGTTGGCCTGCCCAGCCGCCCCGAGCACGCCGGCGATCGACGAGCAGAGCACGAAGGCTTGGAGCGGTTGCTCGCGCGTGAGCTCGTGCAGGTGCTGCGCGGCGATGACCTTGGTGCGGAACACCGACGCGAAGCTGCTCGCGTCGAGCGACGCCAGCACGCCATCGTCGAGCACGCCCGCGGCGTGGATGATCGCGGTGAGCGGGTGCGCGGCGGGGATCGAGGCGCGTAGCCGCTCGACTTGATCGCGCTCGGCCACGTCGCAGGCGACCAGCGTTGCGCTGGCCCCGGCGCGCTCGAGTTCGGTCTGCAGCTCGGCCGCGCCCGGCGAGTCGGCGCCGCGACGCGAGACCAACAGGAGGTGACGAGCGCCGTGCGTGGTGACCAGGTGACGCGCGAACGCGGTGCCGAGGGCCCCGGTCGCGCCGGTGATCAGTACGGTGCCTGCGGGATCGAGCGCGCGCGGGGGCGAGCTGGGGGCGGGCGCGTGGGCCAACCGGGGGACCAGCCGCTGCTGGTTGCGGAGCGCCAGCTGGGGTTCGTCGAAGGTGATCGCGTCGAGCAGCGCGGGGCTGAATTCGTCGACGTCGATGATCGCGAGGCGACGGCCGGGGTACTCGGCCAGCGCGGCGCGGAGCAGGCCCCACGCGGGCGCGTGGGCGAGCTCGTGGATGTCTTCGTCGGTCCGCGTGGCGACGGCGCGGCGGGTGACGATCGCGAGTCGCGAGCTGGCGAAGCGCTCGTCGGCGAGCCAGGTCTTGAGCAGGTCGAGCAGCTCGACGGCAGCGTCGAGCGGGGCGTGTTCGGTGCCCACGCGCGGCAGCAACAGCAGATCGTGATCGCCAACCGCATCGAGGCTCGCTACCGCGGTGACGCCCGGCAGCGGCGGGCCGCCGAGCTGCACGATCGCAGCGAAGCGCTCGGACGGGTCGGGCTGGGCGAGCGGCTTCCACTCGACCCCATATAGATGTTGCGCGGCGGCCTGCGAGGCGCTCTCGCGGATCTGCTCGGGCGAGGCGCGGCGGGTAGCGAGCCCGGCGACCGAGGCGAGCGCTTGGCCGGCCGCGTCGGCGACCTCGATCGCGTAGGTGTTCGACCCAGTCGGGATCAGCCGGACGCGCAGCGAGGACGCACCGGTCGCGTGGAGCGACACGCCGGACCACGCGAAGGGCAGCACGACCTCGCTGTCGTCGTCGCCGATCGCGAGCGCATGCAGGGCCGCGTCGAGCAGCGCGGGGTGAATCGCAAAGCCCTCGACGTCGACGCCGGACGGGAGCTGGACCTCGGCGAAGCGCTCGTCATCGCGGGTCCACGCGCGCACGAGACCCTGGAACACGGGCCCGTAGCGGAGGCCATGCTCGGCCAGCCGCGGATAGAGCTCATCGAGCGGCTGCTCGATCGCGTCGGCGGGCGGCCACGCGGCGAGGTCGAAGTCCGGCGCAGCTTCGTGGGTCGCGAGCCGCCCCGACGCATGCAGGGTCCACGGCGCGTCGGCGTTGGCCGAGCTCGGCCGCGAGTGGATGAGCAGCGCACGACGGCCGCGCTCGTCGGCGACCGCGACCGACAGCTGCAGCGAGATCGGCTCGCGCAGGTCCAGCGGCGCCTGGATCGACAGCTCGTCGAGGTGCGGCGCGCCGACGTGGGCGCCCGCAATCAGGGCCAGATCGAGCAGCCCGGTGCCGGGCAGCAGCACGCGCCCAAACACCTCGTGATCGGGCGCGTGCTGGTGCCCGGCACCGCCCTGCTCGATCTGGCTCTGACTGCGGGCGCCCACGTCGGCGCGCCGCAGCTCGACGAGCTGTCGATCCAGGCGCCGCTGGTCATGAGCGAGCCGATCTCGCTGCAGCTGTCGGTCGCGATCGCCGACGAGCGCGGCCGTCGTGCGTTGCTCATCCACTC
>DATLLB010000825.1:0-9671 GCA_035538075.1 Enhygromyxa sp. | reverse complement strand
ACCGTACTGCGCGAGCGAGCCGGACGTGCCGTAGCGCTCGGGCTCGCGGAAGCGGTCGAGCGCAGGCTTGCCCGAGCGATGAGCTTCCGATGAGACCACTACAATCCGCGCCGGCGCCCGAGTGGCGGGCCCCATCAACCGGCGCGCGAGTAGCTGCTCGACTAAATCGACGACGGCGAGGAAGTTGACGTGGAACATCACGTCGAGGCCGGCGGAGGTCGTACGCGACTCGCTCGCGACCACGGCCGCGTTGAGGATCACGCGATCGAGCGCCTCGCCGCGCTCGGCCAGCGTGGCGACCAACGCGGCCACGCTCGCACGCTCGGACACGTCGACCTGCAGCGCCTCGATCGCTTGGTTGCCGGTGATCGCCCGCAGTCGCGCGGCCGCTTCGTCGCCGCCGCTGCGGCACGCGAGGATCAAGCGCGCGCCTCGACGGGCGAGCAGCTCGGCGATGCCGAAGCCCAGGCCTCGATTGCCGCCAGTGATGAGCGCGGTGCGACCGTCGAGCCGCTCGTCGTCGGCCAGCTGCAGGCGCACGCGAGGTCGCAGGAGATCACGCAGACCCGCCAAGGTCGCGCGCAGGGCAGTGTCGTGTTCGGCGGTCGACATCGGGATCAGGGCAGCGCGGTGAAGACCGCACGACAGGTGGACGCGTCGATCGTGGATGCCTCGCTCAGCGCCGCGCTGCCGTCCGCGGCGATCGTCCAGCGTCCCGCGGCCGCGAGCACGGCTTCGCCGGGATCCTCGACGCGGGCCTCGGGCAGCCGGGCCGCGGGCAGCAGCGTCAGGCGACCGTCGCAGGCGAACGGCGCGAGCACCCACGGCGGACCGACGCGCGTGTGATCGGCGACCGCAGACAGGCCGTACCAGCTCGGCGTGAACGCGAGTCGACGATCGTCGACCCAGCCGACGTAGACCTGGATCGGCACCTCGCTCTCATGCCCGCGCACGGCCGCGAGCAGCACCGGGCCGAGCTCGTCGTGCACACCCCAAAGCTCGCAGCGCTCGAGCGCAGCACCGCAGGCGTCAGGGATCGGACCGCTCGCGAGCACCTCGCCCGAGCTCTGCGAGGCCACGCCCGCGAGCCCTTCGGCCGCGAACGGGATCGCCCGCAAGCTCAGCTGCCCGTCGGCGAGCTCGAGCGCGACGCCGCACGGCGCCGCTGCGGGTGGGCTGACGGGAGCCTCGAGCGTGCCGATCGCGTTGGGTACGTCGACGGCACAAGCCCGCCCGGCGGCGGCAGACTCGACGGTGCCCGGCGTCACCTCGCTCTGCTCGCCACTCTGCCTCGGCGCGCACGCGAGCGCGAGCGCACCCACTGCCAGCGCAACCGTGCGAGTCACGGGTTGTTGTTGTTGGCGATCAGCTCGACGCGCAGCGGCGCGCCTTGGCCAGCCTTCGCGACGTTCGAGCCCGGCAGCGTCGAGATGCGCCAGATTTGCTGGCCCATCGAGTTGCGGCCGAGCAGCCCGCTCTGCTGGAGCTCGACCGTCGCGCTCGCCTCGCTGCCACACTCGGCGAAGGCCTCGACCGGGATCGGGCCGACGTTCAGCTCGCGATACGCGAGCGTGCTGAAGTCATTGATCTTGTAGAAGACCTTGAGCGTGTAGACGTCGTTGTCGGGGATCAACGTCTGCTCGATCTTGGTCACCTCGCAGTCGGGGATGTCGGAGAACTCGGACGAGCACAGCCGACTCGTCCACTCCTCGAAGACCGCCGCGCCGTCGGGGCCGGTCTGTTGGTAGGTCGGCTGCCGGTTCATGTAGAAGTCCACCAAGCAGCTCTCGTAATGCACGGTCGCGACCACCTCGACGGTGCCGTTGAAAATCTCGACGGTGCCAGCGAGCGGCGCCATCTCGATGCGGATGGTGCCGAAGTTCTCGGGCTCCTCGTCAGGGCAACCCGTCAGCGTGGTCAGCCCGAGCAGCGCGGTCGCAAACGCGAAGGCAGTCTTCAGTCCGTGCATTTGAGCGCGAGTGTGGCAGACGCCACACTCCGCGAGCAAGCGCCGCGCGAAGTCGGCTCGATGCTCGATCGAGGCGTGAACCGGCCACCACGGTGAACCGAAGGTCCAAACCACGAACGTCCCAACAGGACGGTTCGGGGGTGAATTGAAAAACGCATCTAGAAGCCCGTAGACGGCCGTCTGTGGCACTTTTGCGACACCGACGCTGTGACAGGCGTCACCGGGGAGCGAAGCCATCGGCGTGTATTCTAGCCCGCGAATAGCGCGCACGCCGCCGTTGCTGACATGCTGGAAGAGACGCTCAAAATCGACGCACCGAACGCGTCGCGATCGCGGCTGGAGGCCAAGCGCTGGCGACCTGAACCAATGGCCGCGGGCGGTCCCCTCGATGCTGCGATTCAGCGCAGCCAGGGTTGGTGCCGGACCTGGTGGGCGCGCAGCCACGGGACCAAGCCGTGGTTGCTGGCGATCCCCGACGTCGGGCCGAGCTGCGAGGTGCTGCTGGCCGACGCGCTGTTTCACGATCTGCGCGACGACGAGCGCGAGGGCCTGCTCGCGTGGGTTCGCAGCCAACAGCACGCCGACGGCAGCTGGCGTGACGGGCGAGGCGAGCCCGATCTCTCGCTCACCTGCCTCGGCTACTGGGCGCGAGTGCAGGCCGGTGACGATCCCGAGGACGAGCAGCTGGTCAAGGCGCTGCGAGTGGTCCACGAGCTGGGCGGGGCCCGGCGAGCCAACCTGACGGTGCGCTTGTGGTTGGCGTTGTCGGGGACCGTCGAGTGGGACTGGGTGCCCGCCGTGCCTTCGGAGCTCTATCTCTTGCCCGAGTTCGCTCCGCTGTCGCCGGCTCGGCTCTCGCCGTGGGCGCGGCAGATGGTCACGGCCCTGCACCTGCTCGCGTCCGGGCCCGCGCGCGTGCACACGGTCGATGCCTCGGAGCTGCTGCTCTACAACCGCTGGGATCAGCCGATCCCGCCCCGCCTGACCACGCCCGGGCTGGCCGGCGATCTGCTGCAGGCGTTCGACACCTCGATCAAGCTGGCGCGCAAGCTCCCGCGGGGCGCGATCCGTCGGCGCTCGCTGGCTCGCGCGCTGCGGTGGATCGAGGACAGCCAGCAGGCCCACGGCGGGTGGTTTTCGACGCGACCGACCCTCTACAGCTTGCTGGCGCTGCGGGCCGTCGGGGTCATGACCGATGATCCTCGCCTGCGTCGCGGGCTCGACTACCTCCGCCGCGCGCGAGGCATCGTCGACGTCGACGGCCACGAGCTGATCGCCCAAGGGTTGACCGGTCGGCCGCTGGCCAAGCTCGCGCGGCTCGGGCTCGCGGCTGGGACCGAGCCGGGCGAGCCGGCCGAGGGCCTGCGCGAGCGCCTGTTGGCCGCCGAGATCGCGCGACCGGGCCCGTGGCAGCGCCGCGCCGACGCCTCGACCGGCGGCTGGCCGGAGGAGCCCGAGGCCGAGTCGCACCTCGACGTGCGCACGACCTGCGAGATGCTCGCGACGCTGCGCGGCGCTCGAACTCCGGCGAGCCGCGCGAGCCTGCGTCGCGCCGCCGATGTGGTGCTGGCCATGCAGGAGCCCGACGGCTCGTTCGCTCGCTTCGAGCGGGGCGAGTCCGACGTGCCGCTCTCGCACCTGCCGTGGCGCGACGCCGATCAGCTCAACCTCGGCTCGCGCGACGACGAGAGCCGCGTCGCGCTCACGGCTGCGGCCGTGCGCGAGCTGGCTGCGCTCGGCTGGCGACGCGAGGACGATCGCATCCGTCGCGCCATCGAGTGGTTGGCCGAGGCGCACACGCTGCGCGGGCACGCGTGGTCGGTCGCGACCGTGGCCGAGCTCGTGCGCGCGACCGCGGCTCAGTGCGTGCCCGATCACCCGCTGCGCGTCGCGGCCGAACGCCAGCTGCGGAGCAAGCAGTGGGAGGACGGCAGCTTCGGCGACGAGCTCGCGACCGCGCGAGCACTGCTCGCGCTGATCGAGTGTGGCGAGCCGTGCATCCAAGCCCACCGCGCCGCGCGGCATCTGGTCGCGCGCGTCGGGGCGGTCGCCCGCGAGCAGCCCGGCGACGCTCCGTCGCTGCCCGATCACGCGCTACCGGGCTACGGGCTCTCGCCGCAGCTCTCCGATCCCAGCGCTGGCGCCCGCGAGATCCACCTCGCGCTGCTGGCTTTTCGCAGCGAGCTCGGGCCCTTGGACGGCTGAGCTCGACCCATCCAACGAGACCGAGTCATGACAAGCACCGAGACCATTCGCGATCGATATGACGTGGTGATCGTCGGCGCCGGCCTGGCCGGCTGCGCCGTCGCGCAGGCGCTCTCGCGGGCCGACCAGCGGCGGCGGCGATCGATCCTGATCGTCGATCTCCACAAGCAAGTCTCGCCGCGCTTTTCCGGCGAGTTCATCCATCCGCGCGGCGCCCAGGTGCTCGACGACCTCGGCTTCTACAACCGCCTGATCGCGGCCGGGGCCGTCGACGTCGACGGCTTCGTGGTGATGGAGAACGCCGAGGAGAGCGAGCCCGTCGTGCTCGACTACAAGGGGATCGCCGGCGAGCGGCCGCGCGGGATCTCGGTCCACCACAAGACCCTGGTCAAGGTCATGCGCGAGACCGTCAAGGAGCGCGAGCAGGTGACCTTGGTCGCGCCGATCCGCGTGGTCGATCTGCTGCGCGAGGACGGCCCGCGCTCGCGCATCGTCGGCGTGGTGCTGCGCGACAACGACGGCAACACCCACGAGGTCCGCTGCGATCTCGTGGTCGCGGCCGACGGCAAGGCCAGCACCGTGCGCAAGCTGGCCGGGATCCCCGACGAGCGGCAGACGCTGGGCTTCACGGCCGGGCTCGAGCTGCGCGACGCGACGCTCGGTCACCAGCTGCACGCCAACGTGATCCTCGGCGGCCCGGGCCCGATGCTCTGCTACCCGATCGCGCGCGAGCACGGCGGGCTCAACTTCCGCTTGACCTTCGATCTGCCGCACGCGCTGCCGGCCAAGGGCCGCGAGCTCTCGGACTACCTGCTCGACGCGTTCGTGCCCTACCTGCCGGGCATGCTGGCCGAGCAGGTCGCCGACGCGCTGCGCAGCCGCACGCAGCCGGTCGAGATGGCGCCGACGTTCAACCTCCCGGCGCCGCCGGCCACGATGCCCGGGCTCGCGCTGGTCGGTGACGCGGCGGGCTGCTCACACCCGATCACCGCGAGCGGCATGACCATGGGTCTGCTCGACGCGATGGTGCTCGGTCGCGAGGCGAGGCGTCGCGCCGAGCAGCCGCTCGATCAACGCTGGCTCGACGATCGCAGCCTGCGTCGCTACCGACTCGAGCACGATCGCTACGTGCCCACTCGCCAGGCGCTGGCCGACTCGATCTTCGAGGCCTTCCGCGGCGAGGGCTCGGGCGCGCGGGGGATCCGACGCGCGCTGTTCCGTTACTGGCGCAGCGGCGAGCGGCAGCGAATCCGCTCGCTGGCCCTGCTCGCGTGTGCAGAGCGCCGACCGAGGGTGTTCCTCGCCGAGTACCTCAAGACCGCCCATCATGTCGTTCACTCCAGCTTGGCGCCCCGCCATGCGGTGCACTTCCCGGTCAGCGATCGCCTGCGGCAGGTGCATGGTGCAGTGGGCTTGGCTGGCACCAAGGTCGGCGTGGTTGCCCAAGTCGCGTGGTCACAACTCAAGCCGTTTTGAGAAGCGGGCAAAAGGTCGCACGGCTTCGAGTTTGACACCGTGCGGCGGCCCCCATAGGCTGCGCGAGTGAGTCAGATCCGGGTGCTCGTGGTCGACGACGACCCCTGGATTCTCCGCATGGTCTCATCGAGCCTGGAGAAGAAGGGCAGCTACGTGGTCGAGACGGCCCGCGATGGCCAGCAGGGCTTGCAGAAGGCGCAGCTCCTGCGACCGGACATGATCATCACGGACGTGATGATGCCGGTGATGGATGGTTGGACCTTCGTCCAGCAGCTGCGCACCGATCCCACGCTCGCCGAGGTGCCGGTCCTGTTCCTGACCGCACTCGGCAAGGACGAAGATCGCCTGCAGGCGCTCGGGCTCAAGCCCGACGACTACGTGTCCAAGCCGTTTCGCTTCGACGATCTCGAGCGACGCGTGCTCAAGGCCTTGGCGGTGCGCGGCAAGGTCGACGAGCCCGGCCAATTCACGCCCGGCCATCCGGTTCCGGGCCAGCGCTTTGGCCCCGGCTTCGGCACCCCGGCACCAGCCAAGCCTCAGCCGCAGCCGCAGCGAGGCTTCGCGCAGGGACCTGCACCGGTCGCGCAGCCGCCCGGCCAGCAGATGCAGCCGCCCGCCTATCCGCAGCAAGCTCCGGCTGGCTACGGTCCGCCGCCGCAGCCCGGCTACGGTCCACAAGGCTATCCGCCGCAGCCCGGCTACGGTCCGCCCGGCTATCCGCCCCAGCACGGCTACCCGCAGCAGCACTACCCACAGCACGGCTACCCGCAGCAGGCCTACGGTCCGCCCGGCTATCCGCCCCAGCCCAGCTACGGTCCGCCCGGCGCCGTGCCGACGCCCGGCATGCCTGGACATCACGCGCCCTACGGACCTCCGGCCACACCGCCTGGCGACCCAGGCGTGCCCGAAGCAATTGGCGAGGGCGCTGGCTCCTTCTCCGGCGCGATGCGACGCACGGGCCTGTCCGGCCGCCTCGAGCAGCTCGGGCTGTCGAGCTTGCTGGTGATGATGGAGATGGAGCGCAAGGACGGCGTCCTGCAGATCCAACACGCCGAGACCAAGGCCGTGGGCAGGATCTTCTTGCGCAAGGGTCAGGTCGTGCAGTCCAGCATCGACAACGATCCCGAGCGACGCGACGGAGCGCAGAGCGTCTATCACATGCTCACGTGGACGAAGGGTCGCTTCCACTTCACGGCCATGGAGGTCGAGATGGACGACCTCGTGCAGACCTCGACCACCAGCCTGCTGATGGAAGGCGCACGCCTGATCGACGAGGCAAACCGCTGACCCAGGGCTAGCAGGCCATCGGAGAAGTCCTCGCGCCGCCTCGCTTGGTCTTTTCGCCGAGGGCGGTGTCGCCGAAAGCTCGCAGTATCCCGATACAGCTTCGTTTCGGCTCCTACCCCTCGACGAAAATCCCGGCGCGATCCGCCACGACGACTTCTCCGATGGCCTGCTAGGCTCGCTTGCGAGGCAGTCATGAGCGACGAGCGTGACCTCCCCGCCGATCCCGAAGCCAGCTCGGGCAGGTTCAAGACCCTCGACGACAGCATCGAGGACAATGAGCGCGCGCTGACGATGAGCGAGCTCAAGGCCAAGCTCGAGCGCGAGCAGCAGGCCGCGGCCAGCGGCGGCGAGCGGGCGCCCGAGGCCCCCGCCAACGCCCGCCGGCGCGCCCGCGACGACGAGCTGCTCGACGAGATCCCCGCCACCGATCACCACCTCGGCCGCTTCGCCGGCTGGCGAGCGCTGCGATGGCCGCGATGGGTGGTCGGCAGCGTGCTCGCGGTCGTCGTGATCGCCGGCATCGTCGTGCTCGTGCAGCACCGCTACGAGCAAAACCGGATCGCGGAGCAAGAGCGGCAGCAACGGCTGCATCCGCTGCCCGAGCTCGAAGCCACGCTCGCGCCCGGCAGCCCGCGCGAGATGACCTACGCCGACGGCAAGTTCCGCGTGATGCTCTCCGCCGAGGCGCCCGCGGTGAACCTCGTGCACCTGCCCGACCGCGACATCACGCTCGCGCCCGGCCAGGAGCGGGCCTCGTTCAAGATCGAGGTCCGCGACGGCAAGACCCTCCAGCTCGACGTGCTGACCGGCGAGATCGTCGAGACGCTCACCCGCGACGACGCCGAGCCATTGCTGAGCGGCGAGTGAGAATGCCGAGCAAGCTCAGCGCCGGATTGTTGCTGTGCCGGCCGGCGCCGGGGACCGGGGTGTTGCAATTCTTGTTGGTCCACCCGGGCGGGCCGTTCTTCGCCAACAAGGACGCCGGCGCCTGGACGATCCCCAAGGGCCTGATCGAGAGCGGCGAAGATCCGCTCGTCACCGCCCAGCGCGAGTTCGTCGAGGAGACCGGCTTCGCGCTGCCGAGCGGGCCCTTCGCTCCGCTCGGCTACATCGATCAGAAGGGCGGCAAGCGAGTGCTCGCGTGGGCGGCCGTCGGCGACGCCGATCCGGCCGCGCTGCGCAGCAACACCTTCGAGCTCGAGTGGCCGCCCAAGTCGGGCCTGCTGCGCACGTTTCCGGAGGTCGACCGGGCGCAGTGGTTCGAGCTCAAGCCCGCGCAAAACAAGATATTGCCCGCTCAGCTGCCGCTGCTCGACCGCGCCCGCATGCTGCTCGCGCGCTGAGATACCATCGTCGTGATGGTCCGACGCTCGCGCTGGCTGCTGTGCATGGCCGTGATCGGCTGTAGCGACGACGTGACCGTGGTCGAGGGCGGCGACGAGGCGACCGCGTCGGACAGCTCGGCATCGACCGACACCTCGAGCTCGACCGACACCTCCAGCGAGGACGAAGGCGAGGACGAGAGCGGCGAGGTCGAGCTCGAGTGTGGCCAGTGCTCCGATCCATGGACGCACGTCGGCAGCCTCTCGGTCACGCTCGAGACCATCGGCAACATCGAGCCGTGCCTGGTCGCGGTCGAGGGCGGCGTGCTGATCACCGGAATCCACGATCCCGCGCTGCTGACCTCGTTCAACCACCTGCAGCACGTCAGCGGCAACTTCGGCTTCGTGAGCTCGCTGATGACGGACCTCGAGCCGTTCGGGTGCCTGACGCAGGTCGATGACATCGTGACGATCGGGCACAACGATCAGCTGCAGAGCCTGCACGGGCTCGAGCGGCTCACGAGCGTCGGCGCCCTGACCATTCGCAATAACCAGTCGCTGACCTCGCTGGCCGGACTCGCCTCGACCATCGAGTCGCCGGGCTCGCTGACCATCGACGACTGCGACGCGCTGCCCGATCTCGACGCGCTCGCGGAGCTCGAGCTGAGCTTCACGGGCGTCCAGATCATCAGCAACAACACGCTCACCGACATCACCGGCCTCGCGGGCATGTTCACGGGCGTCAGCGAGACCTCGCTGACCATCCTCTCCAACTTTGCGCTGACCAACCTCGCGGGGCTCGAGGGCCTGGTCTCGATCCCCTCGCTGCGCCTGCGAGACCTGCCCGCACTCGCATCTCTCGACGCGCTCGCGGGGCTCGAGGCGGTCGAGGGGCGACTGACGCTGGAGGAGCTGCCACTCGATGATCTCTCCGGCCTCGACTCGCTCGCGACCATCGACGAGCTGTGGATCACCGAGAACGACGCGCTCGCGACCGTCGACGGAATGCCCGCGCTGACCACCGTCGACGCCGTCTACCTCCAGCGCAACCCCGCGCTGACCGACTTCTGGGGCCTGATGCCGGCCGCCGCGGAGGCCTCGTGGATCCTACTGGAGGATGACGACTCGCTGATTAGCCTCGACGAGCTCGCGGGCATCACCTCGCTGGATTCGCTGAGCATTCGTGGTTGCGACAGCATCGCCTCGCTCGCCTCGCTCGCCTCGTTGCAGACGATCGAGCGGCTCGGCTTGCTGGGCAATGCCCAGCTCACCTCGCTGGCCGGCCTCGAGCAGCTGGTCTCGATCGGTACGCTCGACATCCACAACCAGCTGGAGATCACCACGCTCGCGCCGCTCGCCGAGCTCGAGTCGCTCGACGAGCTGAGCCTGAACTACACCGGCATCGTCAATCT
>DATLLB010000824.1:0-10507 GCA_035538075.1 Enhygromyxa sp. | reverse complement strand
CTTCTCGCGTCACCGCATCAGCGATCGCATCGATCCGATCGAGCTGATCCAGCGCTTGCAGCTGCGCTCGGTCACCCTGCCGCTGCCCGGCATCGCCAGCGATCCCGAGCTGTGTGGGATGCGGGACATGGCGCTGCTCCTGGTGGCCCCGGGCGTGGCCGACCGCGTGCTCGCCTATCTGTGGCGCAAGGAAGTGGCGATGGCCGGAGTGCGGGTGACGCTGGCCGAAGATCGACGCGCGAGCCTGCTGCTGCGGCTGCGCAGCCCGAGCGGGCGCATCCTCGACGTGCTGCGACCGATCCCCGGCGTCGAGCTGTTCGCTCCGGTCTCACCGCGCGCCGCGGTCGAGGTCGGGTGGACGCATCCGATCCACCTGGCGTCGGCCAGCTCGTGCCTGCCCGGCGACGAGATGTATCTGTTTCGCGGTCGCGCGGGTCGAGTCGAGCGGATCGATGGGGCGCCGCGCTTCGTCGACGGACAGTTCCTGGTCGAGACCAAGGTCGAGCTGCGGCCCGCCGAGCTCGAGGTCGAGCCGGTCGAGATGCGTGAGACCGGGCGCCTGCGCGTGGATCTTCGCCTGCGGCCTTCGTCGCTGAGCCGCGAACCGCGGGCCTCGCTGATCGAGTGGTCCGACATCGAGCTGCTGCGTCGGCTCGTGTACTTGGTGCCTCCGAGCGCGCTCTCGGCCGCGCGGCTCGTGCCGCTCACCGACGGCCTGCTGATCGTGGCCGGTGGCGCTCGCATCGGTCGCGACGGCCGGGCGCTGTCGGTCGGCACCCTGATCCCGCTCGGGCGTCGCTTCGTCGAGATCGCGCCGGGCGTGCTCACGCCCGACGGCTTCGAGCTGTGGCCGCGTCTGCGTCCGCAGCTGATCCGCGAGCTGCTCGGGCTCGAGGGCGAAGATCGGGCGGTGTTCCTCGCGCCCGGGCGCGAGCCGATCCACATCGCCGACGATCGCATGATGTCGCTCGACGCCGCCGCGATCGGGACGCTGACGACCGGCGAGGCGTCGTTCGTCGATCCCTCGCTGCCAGCGCTCGAGGCCGGCACCATCCAGAACCAACGCCTCGGCCGCTTCGCGCTGTGGGGCTTTCGTAGCCAGGACACTTGAAGGTCGAGCTTGCCCGCGCCCCCCTTCAATACGACCGCGGGCTTCCTCGCTCGCTTCGTCGAGCCGCTGCTCGGCGGTGGCACCGTCGAGGTCGAGGCGCCGCTCTCGTCGCATGACCGCGCGCAGATGCTCGCCGACGCCGGCCCGCTGCTCGGCTCGCCGCTGCTGCACCTGCGCACGCGCGTGGCCCAGCGGCTGGTCGCCGAGCCGCTGCTGCCCGAGCCCAACGCCGACGAGCTGTCGCTGTGGCTTGGCCTTCACGACGTGCTCGCGCTCGATCACCCGGACACCGAGCGGGTGTGGACCCGCGACACGACCTGGCGAAAGGTGGAGACCGAGACCCGCAGCCTGCTGGCGTTCGCGCGTCCGCTGGAGATGGCCGACTCGCTCGCACGCCACCTCGCGGTCGGGGCCTTCTTGCAGCTGCGTCGCGAAGATCACGTGGTCGCAGGCCCGGACGGCGAGCGGCGCTTTCGTGGCCAGCAGCCGCCGCGGCGCCGCTTTGGGCTGTTCTCGCCCAGCTACGCCGACGTGCGCACCGAGGTCGTGCGCTGGATCGATCAGCCGCACGCGGCCATCGTCGATCGACTGCTGCCCGACGTGATGTGGGTCAGCCCGTTGACCTCGCTGCTGCGCCCGGGCTGGGCGCCGCCGGGTTGGTCGCCGCTGATGGCGGTCGAGTTTCTGCGCTCGCGCCCGTACGCGCGGGCGGTCTGTCATGCGTGGGCGCGCGAGCGCGAGTGGCTGCGCATCGGCGGAGTCGTGGCCGGCAGCCTGCTGCGCTCGCTCAACCTGCACACGGCGGTGTTCGGTGAGCAGCAGGCGGGCATCCCCGGCACCGCGGCCGCCATGCAGCGCGCAGCCAAGCTCCCGCCCGAAGCCGACGAGGATGCCGAGCCCAAGGGTGTGATCGCGGCCTTGCCCGAAGCCCCGCTGCGACGCAACCCCGACGACATCGGCGCGGTGGTCGGGGCGCTGATTCACCTGCACACGCTCAAGGTGCTCGAGTACGACGCCCGCATCAGCGTCGGGCTCGGGGCCCGCGACTGGGCGGTGCAGTCGTTCCTCAGCCTGCCGCTGTTGCTGCCTGCGCTCGAGCGGACCCTCGGTCGACCGTTCGAGCTCGGGCTCGGGACAACGACGAGCGGAGCCGGACCCGAAGAGGCATTCGCGCGCCGCTGGGAGGAATATTGCGAACACCTGGCCGGACTGGTCCCGCGACCGGTCGTCGAGAAGCTGCTGGCGACGCTCGTCCAGCGAATAGTAGAACCTGCTTCACGCCGCTTCGCGGCTGACGGGCACCCGACATGACCCAACCGCTGCAACCACCGGGCAACCGCGCGGCCACATCCACGATCCCCGAGCTCGCGCGACGCCTGCAAGACGGCGCGCGCAGGCTCGAGGCGCAGTTCCTCGGCAAGGAAGAGATCATCCGGTTGCTGTTCATCTCCGCGGTCGCGGGCGAGCACATGGTCATGGTCGGACCGCCGGGCACGGCGAAGAGTGCCTTGGTCCGCTCGTTCGCCGACACCATCGACGCGCGCTACTACGACTACCTGCTCACGCGCTTCACCGAGCCCAACGAGATCTTCGGGCCGGTCGACATTCAGGCGTTTCGCCAGGGCTCCTATCGCCGCCGCATCGAGGGCATGCTGCCCGAGGCCGAGATTGCGTTCCTCGACGAGATCTTCAAGGCCAACAGCGCGATCCTCAACAGCCTGCTCGGCGTGCTCAACTCGCGGCGGTTCTCGCACGGCAACACGACCATCAGCGTGCCGCTGATCTCGTTGTTCGCGGCCAGCAACGAGGTCCCGTCCGACGACGCGCTCTCGGCCCTGTTCGATCGTTTCTTGCTGCGCGTGCGGGTCGATTACCTCGACAGCTATCAATTCCGCGGCCTGCTGCAAAAGGGCGCGGCGCTCGAGTCTCGCGCGCTCGAGGCCCAGGCGCTCGGCATCACCTCGTCGCCCAAGCCGGCCGTCTCGGCCAGCGATCTGGTCGCCGTCCAGCGCGAGTTCGGGCGCCTGCTCGAGAACATGGACGAGGAATTCCTGGCCACCTACAAGGGCCTGGTCTTTCAGATCCGCTCGGAGGGCATCGGCCTGTCCGACCGCCGCGTGGTCAAGATGCTCAAGCTGTTCGCCGCCTCGGCGGTGTTCGACGGGCGCGACCGGGTCAACGACTCCGACTTCTTCGTGCTCCGCCACGTGTGGAACACGCCCGAGCAGCAAGACATCCTGCAAGAGATGGTCGGGCCGATCCTCGATCGCTGGTACGAGCAACACCCCGATCAGCAGCGCATCGGCGCGACGCCGACCAGCCTGCAGGATCTGTTGGCCGAGCTCCGCATCATCCGCGAGACGCTGGCCAGCGCCGAGGTGCTCTCCGACATGCAGCTGTTCTCGCAGCTGCGCAACCTCGGCGACATCAAGGCGGCCCTGCAGCGGATGTCGGACAACCCGGCGGCCGAGCGCATGATCGGTGAGGTCGACAAGCTGCTCGAGACCATGTTCGCGTCTAGTCGGTTCGTGTGAGTTGCCCATGCTGCGCACGGACAACTCCCACGCACCTCCTTCTAGGTTTGATAGCGGGACCGTAGCCGGTCCCGCTCCCCGCCGTGGCCAAGCCACGTCGGGGACCCCTCACCCCCTGCCCGGCCCTGACGGGCCGTTGGTGGGTTGCAGCATCCGCGTCGCGATGAATGCGGCGCTTTCTGGTAGTCGGTTTGTGTGATGGCAGAGGCGTTCGAGAGCGAGGGCGAGAGCGAGGAGCTCCGCGTTCGTCGCGAGCTGCTCCCGATCCTCGAGCGCCAAGTCGGCAGCCTCGCGCTCAGCGAGCTCGACGGCGTCGGCCCGATGGCGCTGATGCGAGCGGTCGCATGGCACAACGTGCTCGCGCGGCTCGGCATCGCGGTCCCGCTGGTCGTCGTCCACGACGTCGGCTGCTTGCTGTGCGGGCTCGGGCGCCCGGCCTCGGTCGCGCAGGGCATCGGTGATCCGCGGCTCGGCGAGGCGTGGCGGCAGCTGCTGGTCGAGCTCGCCGAGACCGAGCTGGTCCGCCAGCCGGCCGCGTGGAAGCACCGCGATCCGATGGTCGGGGTCGTGCTCGCGCGGATCCTCGCGAGCGTGGCCCCGCAGCTGCCCGAGGACGCCCGCGTCGCCCGTCCGCGCGAGCTGCCGGTCGACGTGGTCCAGTACGCGCGCGTCGATCCGCGCTCGGCCTACACCCGCTACGATCAGGAGCTCGCGCTCGCGTGGCTGCGGACCATGTCCAGCCACCGCCTGCTGCCGCTGCTCGAGACCGAGCAGATCGACGTCGACGCGCTGCGCCTGCTCGGCCTGTTTCGCGCGGGCCACAGCGGCGTGGCCGGGGTCGACCTCGCCGATCTCTACAACGTGATCCTCTCGCCGCAGCTGGCCGACGTGATCGACTTCTCGCTCGAGCTCTTGCCCTCGCTGCTCGAGGTCCGCCGCGAGATGGGCCAGCAGACCTTCGGCATCGACGGCTACGCGTCGATCGAGCGGATCGGCAACATCGACAACATGGTGCTCACGCAGCTCGCCTACGACGACGACGTGTTCGAGCAACGCTATGTCGATCGCGAGCTGTTCTACTACACGCACGAGAAGCAGTACGAGAACGAGCGCCGCATCCATCACGTGCTGGTCGACGGCAGCGCGTCGATGCGAGGCGTGCGGGAGGTGTTCGCCCGCGGGCTCGCGCTGGCGCTGTGCAAGCGGCTCGCGCTGCTCGGCGAAGAGGTGGTGCTGCGCTTCTTCGATAGCCGCCTCTACGAAGGGGTCAAGGTCGGCGCGGCCGGGCACGTCGAGGTGCCCTACGTGCTGCAGTTTCGAGCCGAGCGCGGGCGCAACTACGCGGCGGTGATCCGCCAGCTCAACGCCGAGCTCGCGGCCCCGCGCCGCGGCGGTGCCTCGGCGCTGGTCTACCTGCTGACCCACGGCGAGGCCCAGTTTCCGACCGCCGACGTGCAGCTCTTGTCGACCCGCGCGCCGATCTACGGGGTGTTCATCCTCCCGCGTGGGCCCCTGAATCTGGGCTATCTCGACGCGGTGCACCGCGTGCATGTGATCGACGACGAAGCGATCGCGCACGGACGTCGAGCGTCGCGGGCCAAGCAGATCATCTCCGAGGTCGAGAGCGACCTCGAGGCCGCCCGCGGTCGCTCCGGACGCGAGGGAGGACGGCGATGATCGACACCGCCTCGCTGTGGGTGCGCGCCGAGGCGGCGATGCGGACCGGTCGCTGGCAGGACGCCCTCACCTACCTGCGCAAGCTGATCAAGGTCGTCGATCGCATCGACTTCGAGTACGAGGAGTGGCTGCGGGCCATGGCCGAGGCCCTGCGCGCGGTCGGGCAGTATCGCGACGCGGCCGCTTGCTGGGCGTATCTGGGCAAGACCGAGGCGCCGACCCGCAACGCGATCGATCGGCTGCGCGCCGAGATCGAGGCTGGCGACGCCGATCTGCAGGGTGTGCGGCTGTTCGGCATCTACCTCTCGCGCGCCGGCCATCACAACGAAGCCGCGCAGTGGTTCGAGCTCGCCCGCATGCCGATCCACCGCGCGATCGAGCTCGAGCGCGCCGGCCATGACACCGACGCGGCCGAGCTCTGGCACGAGCTGATCGACGGACGCGCGGCCGACCTGCTGATCGAGCGCCCCTACGAGCAGGCGCTCGCGCGCATCAACTACGGCCTGTGCCTGTATCGGCTCAACGCCCAGCAAGCCCGGATGGCGCTGGCCGAGGCCACGACCGCGGTCGAGGAGGTCGCCGATCGCTTCGAGACCGAAGGCCTGCGCGAGCGGGCGTTCGACTGCTACCAGCTGCTCGCGCGCATCGGGCTCGAGACCGGCGCCTTCGAGAACGTCGCCGAGGGCTACCTCAACAGCGTGCGAATCCTGCGGGACGACGCCCTCAAGCTCGATGCGCTGCGGCTCTACGAAGCGTTCGTGACGCTCGCGCGACGCTCGGGCGAGCACCATGCGGTCGCCGGGATCCTGCGCGAGGCCGCCGATTACTGTGCGCGCGTGAGCCTGCCCTACGGCGACGACCTGCGCCTGCGCGCCGGTGAGGCGTGGGTCAAGGCGGCCGAGGACGCAGCCGCGCACGGCCACCCCACGCAGATCGTGGAGAACGCCTATCTCTCGGCCGCCGAGTCGTTCGTGTCGGTCCGCGCCTTCAAGCAGGCCGCGGAGGTCTACAACCGCATCGCCGCGCTCGAGATCAAGGGCCGCGATCGCTACCGTCGCTTGCTGCAGCGGCTCGGCAAGCAGCCCGAGGACGCGCCGCGGCCGGTACCGGTGCCCGAGTTCCTCAAGCGCCTGCCCGACTACGAAGAGGTCTGGTACGTCGACCTCGCCGAGTGGGAGCTCGAGGGCGACCCGGCCCTGATCGCCGCCGGGGTCATGGCCGATCGCCGGTTCCCCGACTACGTGCGTCGCCATGCCCTGCTGCTGGTGCTCGAGCTCGGCACCGACAAGCCGCGTCCGCAGCCCGAGAAGATCGTCCAGTGGCTGCAGGGCATCCGCGCGTACCCGGTCATCGCCGCGCTCGAGCGCATGTACGCGACCGGCAGCACGGCCGTGCGCCGCCAGGTCGCGGAGGCGCTCGGCGTGCTCCGGTTCAAGCGCAGCTTCTCCACGCTCAGCGTCGCGCTACGCAGCGAGGAGCAAGAGGTCCACCGCAAGGCCGCCGAGGCGATCGAGAAGCTGCACTTCCCTCATGCCTTCGATCGCCTGCGTCGCGTGTTCGAGGCCCGCGACCTGCCCGACCCCGACTCGGCCCGCATCGCCGCGGTCAAGGCGATCGGCAAGATCAACACGGTCGAGGCGCTCGACTTCCTGTGCGATCGCCTGCGCGAGGGCGACCCTCGCTACGTGAACCACGTGACCGGGGCCATCTCCGAGCTCAACAACGCCGACTTGGCGCCCTACATCCGGCAACAGATCGATCTGGTGCCGCCGCTGTATCGCTCGGTGCTCGAAGACGCTGCGACGCGCTTGGGGAATTGAGACATGGACTCGCTGCTCAACGCGGCAGCCAGGGCGCTGGCAGCGGGCGATCCGCTGAGCGCCTTGAATCGCGTCGGCTTGCGGGAGGATCCGCCAGCCCTCGCGCTGCGCGGGATCGCGATTGCGCAGCTCGGCGATCACGAGCGCGCGCTCGGGCTGCTCAAACAGGCCGCGCGCCTGTTCGGCCCGCGGGCGCCCGTGGCTCGGGCGCGCTGCATCGTCGCCGAAGCCGACGTGTGCCTGGCCATGCGAGCGCTGCAGTCGTTTCCTCGCGGCATCCACAACGCGCTCGACGAGCTCGAGGCCCGTGGCGACCACACGAATGCGCTGCACGGACGGCTGCTGTTGGTGCGCCGTTGCATCCTGCTCGGTCAGCTGGACCGCGCTGCGGATGCGCTCGAACGCTTGCAGCCGAGCCTCGCCCCGCCGGCCCTCCAGGCCACCGCCGAGCTGTGTCGAGCCGAGATCGATCTACGCCGCGTGCAGGCGACGTCGGCACTGGCCGCGTTGGCGCGAGCCGAACAGCTCGCGACGAAGTCACACATTCCGGCGCTCGTGGCCGAGGTCCGCGAGGCCGCTCGCCTCGCCAGTCAGCCTGCGGCGCGGTCGATCTCGAACGACGACGAACGGGTGCTCACGCTCAGCGATGTCGAGCGACTGTTCAACTCCAACGCCGTGATCGTCGACGGTTGTCGTCGTCTGCTGCGCCAGGGCGCGCAGACGATCTCGCTGGCGAGGCGCCCGATCCTGTTCACGCTGCTCGAGCGCCTCGGCGAGCAGACCGCCGGGGCGAGCCGCGAGGCGTTGATTCTGGCTGCGTTCGGGATCCGGCGCGCCAACGACTCGCACCGCGCACGTCTGCGCGTGGAGATCAGCCGCCTTCGCAAGCTCGTGGGACCGCTGTGCGACGTCGAGGCCACGCCCGACGGCTTTCGCCTGCTGCCGAGGTCGGGCACGACGATCCAGGTTCTGCGTCCTCCACTCGAAGGCGAAGCCGCCGCGCTGCAGGCACTGCTGGCGGACGGTCAGGCCTGGTCGACCTCGGCGCTCGCTCTGGCGCTGGGCGAGAGCCAGCGAAACGTCCAGCGGGCGCTCGCCGAGTTGCTGTCGGCCGGCAGGGTCCGCGCCACCGGTCAGGGTCGTGCGCGCCGCTGGCTCGCGCCCCCGCTGAGTGGTTTCACGACGACCTTGTTACTCCCACTCGACGTGGCTGGTGGCTAGAACACTCCGCGGGTGGTGAGCACCCGAAGGAGACCAATCATGCAACCGGCGAAACGACAATCTCACAATGCAATGACTACACAAACGGCAACGATCGTGCGGGAGATCAGCGGTATGCCCGACGTCGACCATGTCCACGGCCTGGCCTTCGACGGGGAGCGGCTGTGGGTGGCGACCGGTCCGAGCCTGGTCGCCCTCGATCCGGCGACCGGTGACGTAGAGCGCAGGCTCCCCGTCGCCGCCGACGCGGGGACCACATTCGACGGCAAGTACCTCTATCAATTGGTGGACGCGCGCATCGACAAGATCGATCCAACCAGCGGCGAGGTCGTCTCGAGCATCCCTGCTCCCGGCGACGGCTCGGGCTCGGGCATGGCGTGGGCCGAAGGATGGCTGTGGGTCGGTCAGTACAAGAATCGCAAGATTCACCAAGTCGACCCTGCGACCGGGAAGATTGAGCGTACGCTCGATTCGAATCGCTTCGTGACCGGTGTGACCTGGGAAGACGGCGAGCTGTGGCACGGCACGTGGGAGGACGAACAGAGCGAAATCCGTCGTATCGATGCCGAGACCGGCGAGGTCCGGCAATCGCTCAGCATGCCTCCCGGACAAGTCGTGACGGGGCTCGCCGCCGACGGTGAGGTGTTCTATTGCGGTGGCGGCAGCAGTGGCAAGGTGCGCGTCGTCGAGCGCCCGAGCGAAGCTGCTCAATGAGCGGAAGCCAAGTCAGCAACGAAGCTCGACTTCGCGCTGCAACGCGAGCCGTTGACAGGCGAAACGTGCTCGCGCCAGACTTCGCGGCGTGAACATCAACAAAGCGCTCGACAAAGAGTGGGAGACCAAGTCGTTCAAGGAGATCGCCAAGGCGCCCGTGGCCGCGCTCGAGGGCGTCAGTGAGGCCGACGCGAAGCTGCTGAAGGAAGCCTTCGACGTGGTCACGATCGAGGACTTGGCCAATCTCAAGTACGTCCGCTGGGCGCAAGCCATCGTGACGATGGCCGCGGTCGAGACCTGAGCCGCCGGGCTCCTGCAACGAGCATCGAAGCCACCCGCGCGGTGGCTTCGATGTTTAAAACCCGCTACCCGAAGAAGTAGCCGACGCCGACCACGAAGCTGTTCACGCGCGGGTACTCGCCGGTCAGCGTGTGCACGAGCATCTGCCAGCCGAGCGTCGCGCCCAGTCCGTGGCGAAAGCGGCGGCTCTCCGAGTCGTGCAGCAGCAGCCCGATGTCGACCTGCACCTTGGGTCCGTGCGGTGCGGCGTCGGGTGGATCGCTGAGCTCGGGGCGCGTGGTCGAGACCGGCGCGTAGAAGAAGTTGTAGCCGACGCGAAGATCGAGGTAGCCGCGGCCGAACAAGCCCAGCCGCCCGAGTCCGAGGCTCGGCCCGCCGCCGACCAGGATCCCGCCGTACTTCTCCACGCCCTCTTCGCCGAAGGTCAGCTCGCCGGCGAGCAGCGTGCCGCCGATGCCATAGCCGATGTAGTTCCAGGTCTGGCCGAGCTCGACGTTGGCGAAGCCCATCCGCCCGCCACCGCTGCCCTCGCTGGTGCCGGCCAGCGCATACGCACCGCGAGCGCCGAAGTAAATCCGCGAGGGGTTGTCGGCTGGGCGATAGATTTTCGCGTAGTAGCTGCGCATCCGCTCGTTGCGATCGACACGGCTGCGATCGTCAGCCACCCGCACGCTCGGGGTCGCTGGTTCGGGCTCGTCGCTGGCCAGCAGGTTGGAGAGATCTTTCTCCTCGGGCTGCTGCTCCGGCTCGTGATCGACGAGCGGTGCTTCCGCGGGCTGGACGGGCTCGCTGAGCGGTTCCGCGCTGGTCGGCGTAGGCGTTTCGGCGGGCGCCGTCTCTGCTGCAGGAGCCTCCGAGGCCGGCGCTTCGGCGGCCGATCGTCTGGCGGGGCCGCCCAAGCGAGGCTGGGCGCGAGCAGAGTCAAACACAGCGGAGCCACGCGGCAGCGGTGAGGCATCGGCCCCAGGCTACTCTCGATGACAAGCGCGGGCGAGCTTGTGCCCGAAAGCGCGTCCCACCACGCCGAAAAACGTGTGCTGCGAGACACGTCAACTGCGTTGTCAGTGGTCCACTCGAGCCCGCGACGTGGCTGCTTTCGATCGTCGGGACAGCACTCGGAGGCACAAACA
>DATLLB010000823.1:0-12873 GCA_035538075.1 Enhygromyxa sp. | reverse complement strand
GGCCGGCAAGGTGCGGCGCATCGCGGTGGTGGCCGGGGATTCGCTGGCCGCGGGGGATCTGCTGGTCGAGCTCGATCCGGCCTAGGCAATCGAAGCTCCACAAATGACGATCGCCCGCGATTGCGAGCTCCATCCGGAGCTCGCAACGGGGCGATCGCGTTGGCAACGAAGGGCCGACGGCCCTCCGCCGGCCTACCCGAACACGGACATGTTGTTCTTGATCATGAACGTCTGCACGTGCGGCTGCAGGACGTGCTCGGGGATCTGGAAGTAGTGAGCGTACTGCATGAGCATCTGCTGCTCGGCGCCGTCGAGGTTGCCGTCGCCCATCGCGAGATCGATCGCGTTGAGGACCAAGCACATCTTCTGCTGCGGCGAGAGCATGGTCGCGGCCGCCTGCAGGAAGGCCTGCACGTTGTTCTGCTTGCAGTACTTCAGCGCGGTCTCGAGCGTGGCGCGATCCGGCACGACGCGAAGCACGTCGCCGATCTCGTTCTCGTCGAGGTGGCCATCGGCACCGCTGACGTAGAGAAGGCCCGCGACGAGTGCCGTGCGGGGAGTGAGCTGTACTTTCTGGCCCAAGAATCCGTCAAAAAGCCCCATCGTTCCTCCGATTGCGGCCGCAGAATCGCGCAGCGATGGCCGCAGGTCAATGGCAGACATGAGCCGGTCTGGCTCACGTCTGCCTGGTCTCAGTCGTTGTCGTTTCCGCTCGGGGCGCGCTGTGTCTCGTCGCCCGGATCTTCGTTCTGCTCGGTCTCGCCCTCGCCCTCGCCCTCGCCCTCTTCGGTGTCGAGCTTGCGGCTGAGCAAGGCGGCCATGTCCTGATGCTCGACGTCGAACGCGAAGCGGCCCTCGACCTCCTCCATCAGCGCGTCGTCGCCCTCTTTCTCCTCGGCCTCCATCGCATCGAGCACGTCACCGAGATCCTTTTCGCCCTTGGCCGCGGCGAGCCGAGCGGCGAGCACCTTGCGGGACGATCGCTTGGCGACGGCGGCCATCAGCTTGTCGGCGACGTCGTCGAACGGGTCGGCCTCGCCCTCGCCCTCACCCTCGCCGCGCGGCTCGTCGGACTCGGCGGCCTCGTCTTCGGCCTCGTCGGCTTTGTTGCCGCCCATCATCGAGGCGACCTGGGCGAACAAGCTGCCTTCCCAGCTCGCGCTCTCGACCAGGCTGTCGTAGTCGTCACCCTCGGGCGCCTGCTCGTGGACCGCGACGCCACGCGACTCGGCGTGATGCTGCCAGAGCTCGCCGAACGAAGCCGCGAGGCCCCCGACGCCGCCGCTGAAGCGGACCAGCAGCACCGCCCCGCGCGGGCTCACCTCGCGACGCTCGCCGTCGGCTCCCTCGAACGCCGACCAGCCGTCACTCGTCGGCTCGAGCTCGTGCTTCTCGCGCAAGAGATCGATCGATATTCGCAGCACGGCGATGCGAGTCGAATCCGTCATGCCGAGGCGAGTAGCAGAAGTTCGCGGCGAGGCGCAAGCGGATCAGCGGGGCGCAGCGGATCAGCGAGGCTTGGGCGGCCACTCGGGGATCGGACCACCGAACACCGGCTGGCGATTCTGCTCGGGGAAGATCGGCTGCCCGGTGGCGACACCCTGGTTGGGCGGCGGCGGTGGAGGTGGCGGTGGGTAGGCGCCCGGAGCTTGACCGGGAGCCTGACCAGGAGCTTGACCGGGCGCTGGCGGATAGGCGTAACCCGGCTGGCCTTGGCCGTAGTTTGGCTGCGGCGGCTGGCCGTAGCCCGGTTGGCCCGGTGGCGGTGCCGTGTAGCCCTGTGGCGGTGGCGTGTAGCCCTGCTGCTGTTGCCCGTAGCCGGGTTGCGGCGGCGCATAGCCCTGCTGCTGCGGCGGCGGATAGGCAGGCTGCTGCTGAAATTGATCGTAGGGCGAGGCCGGAGGCGGTGGTGGGTAACCGGGTGCCGGCGGTGGCGGATAGGCGGCCGCAGGATCCGGCGCGATCGTGCGACCGCTGCGGGTCAGCACCATGTGACCCACACGCTCGGACCAGGTCGTGGCGAGCTCGAGCACGCGATCGACCACCGCGAAGGCCTCGACCGCCGAGAGGCGATCGACACCGCGACGCATCGAGACCTCGATCGCGCCGTCGTTGATGCCGAACCATGCCCCGCCGAGATCCGGGCGCGAGTTGAGCTCGAGCACCTCGTAGAGCAGCTTCGCGTCGGCGGCCTCGTGCGGACCGAGGGCGGCGATACGCGAGCGCGCGAGCAGGACCCCGTCGTCCCAGCAGACCTCGGCCTGGGTCTTGCCGCGGCGCAGCTTCATGGTCCCGCCGACTTGGTCCTCGCCCTCCTCGAGGTCGACGACCTCGGCGCGTCCGGCCGCGATCAATTGTTCGATGCCGTCGCGAGCCGTGCCGGCGCTGCCGTGCTGTTGCTCCTGGGCCTCGGCCAGCAGCGCGTCGGGGGTGTGGACCACGTGGCTGTCGACCAGGCGCCGAACCTGACGGACGTAGTCGGCGACGATCTCACCCGGCACCGCGAACCCGAGCCCCTGCGCGTTGGCGGCCATCATGCTGACGATGCCGACCAAGCGCCCGCGCGCGTCGAGCAGCGGACCGCCGGAGTTGCCGGGGTTGATCGCGGCGTCCGACTGCACGAAGTACTCGTCGTCGATCAAGCGGTACGGGTTCGACACGATCCCGCGCGAGACCGAGAACCGACAGCCGCGCGGGTGCCCGATCGCCCAGACCTCGGTGCCGACGCCAAAGTCGTCGGAGACGTTGGCGCGCAGGTCGAAGTACTCGGGCGTCTCGATCGCGATCTTCACGACCGCGAGATCGAAGTGCGGGCTCTGATGCAGCCCCACCCCCGCGACGTTGCGACCGTCGGCCAACACCACGCGAAACGGCCCGGCGTTGGGGGCCACGTGCTTGTTGGTGACGACCCAGCCGTCGTGGCTGACGATCAGGCCGCTGCCGAGGCCCTTGGGATCGAGGATGCAGACGATCAGGCTGCTGCGGTGGTTGATGAGTTCCACGGTTTGACTCGCAGTCGCGGCTAGTTCGAGAGCTTCAGGATCAGCGACGTCGCCAGCGTCGGCGACTCGCCGGCGCCATATATCACGCGCACGTCGTAGTTGGACTGGGGATTCGGCTGATCGACGATCAACAGCGGGTTGCCGTCCGGCTCCATGTCGGCCCACACCTGCCCCGTCATCACGTCGGTGATCTCGAGGTCGATGTTGAAGGTCTCCTCGTGCGAGACCGCCGCGAACACGGCCGAGTTGGCGTCGAGCCTGATGCCGCTCTGACGGATCGCCTCGCCGGGATAGAGGATCACGCCCTGCACGGCCCAGTCGTTCTCGTGGAAGATCAGGCCGTTGGGGAAGCCCATCTCCTGGACCTTGGTCGACGCGAACGCACCCGAGTCGAGCAGCCGCTGGAACACGCTCTGCAGGATCGGCGCCTCGACCCGCAGGCCGCCCTCGGTCATCACCACCAGCGCGCCGAACTCCTCGGGCTGGTTCACGACCGAGAGCTCGAAGCGGAAGTTGTCGGTCACGTTCGGCGAGAAGCTCACGGCCGGGTTGCCGTCGGGCTCGGTGTCGATCGCGACCAGGTTGCCGGCCGAGTCGTAGACGTGCAGATCGATGTTGGCCTCGGTCGAGCCGGCCGCGAACACGGCGTAGACCTTGCCGGCCTCGAGCACACGCGTGAAGTTCTGCGGCAGACCCTGACGCAAGAGCCCGGCCACGACCGTGCTGCCCTGATCGTCGAAGCCGAAGTTGGTGGTCATGTTGACGCGCGAGGCGACGATCAACAGGCGCTCGAGCGCGGCGGCCATGAACGAGCCCGGCCGCCACACCGTCTCGTCGATGCGCAGCGCGAGATCCTGCGTGGCGGTCGTGCTGGTGTCGGTCCCGGTGTGCTGCGCGTAGCTGGCGGTCTCCGGCGTGCCGTCGGCCCAGTGGCGGTTGGCGAGCGGCATCATCATCAGCTGCAGCGGAGTGAAGCACTCCATCGCCGCGGTGCCGTCGTCCATGCACGCCTGCAGATCGCCGACCGCCGTCATCTCGCCCGATCCACGCCCGCCCGCGACACCGCCACCGACGTCGGTGTTGGCGACGTTGGCCTTGACCCCACCCTCGATGTTCGCCTCCTCGGCGAAGGTGAAGGCGCCGACGCTGAGCGTGGTCACGTAATGGGTCGCGCGCGCGCAGTCGGGATCGTCTTTGGGGATGCGGAAGTCACCGAGCAGCTCGTAGGAGCCGATCGTCACGTAGTTGAACTCGAGCGCCTTGCCGCCCTTCACATAGGCCTCGAAGCGCGCGTAGTTGACCGGCACCCGAGCCTGCAGCTCCGCGAACGAGCGCACGTACATGCTCTCGACCCGCCGCCCCGCCGACTTTTGATACGTGTAGGTCGCGGAGATCGGACAGTTCACCCACTCGATCCGATCGGGCGACTTGGGATCGTAGCGGACCAGGAAGATGTTGCGGTGCAGCTCGACGGTGTTGTGGATGTGGTGGAGCTGACTCTCCTCGAACCCGAACAGGTTGATGGTCGGGTGGTTGTCGATCACGTCTTTTTTGGGGTTCTTGTCACAACCCGCGAGCAAGACGAGCGACGCGAGCGAAGGCAGCACGAGGGATCGACGAAGGGGGGCGCGCATGATGGCGCGCCGAGGATAGCAGCGCAGCCGTTCGCGTTGGTGTGCGTTGCATCTTGAATAGGGCTGCGCAAGATCGCGCGCAGCTGCGGTTCACGACAGCGGCTCGAGGCCGCGACGCTGACTCACCCACGCCGAGTCACCTACGGCAAAACGCCACGCTCGCGCTCGATCGGCCGCCGACGCGAAGTCGATGCCGACCCGCGGTCCCGCGAGCGTGCGTTCGGGTGTGCTCCCAGCGAGCACGCTCAAGCCACCGGATCGATGCAGCGGATGACCGGACCAGCCGGTGTCGAGGTCCAGCGCAGCGCCGACCTTGCCCGGACCGCTGAGCAACGCCGGACCCGCACCGCCGCCGCGCCGACGCACGATCGCGTCGAGCCCCGCGACCGGCTCGCACGCGCGGATCAACACCGCGGCCGCACGCCCGGGCGCCTCGGCGGTGATGTTGAGCATGTTGTGGATGCCGTAGCAGAGATAGACGTACGCGCGTCCGGGCGGGCCCCACATCGGCGCGTTGCGTTCGGTGGCTCCGAAGCGAGCGTGGCTGGCCGAGTCCTCGGGCCCGCCGTAGGCCTCGACCTCGGTGATGCGCAGGACCACCGATCCGCGCTTGATCCGACAGCCGAGCAACGCGAGCGCGAGCTCGGCGACAGGGCGGTCGAAGAACGACTGCGGCAGCGGAGGCACGAGCCGAGCGTACGCGGTTCTTGCCGATCCAACGAGTTGCTCACGGCAATTCTGGTTGTGTGGCGTGCGAGCTTCTGTGAGCATCGCTCGATGGATGCGCAGACGTTTCGTGAGCAGCTCGATGGACTCGCCGGGGTGATCGCGGCGCAGGATCCCGACCTCGCCCGCAGCGATTGGGCCGGACAAGCCAGAGCGCTCGATGCCGTTGCGAGCGCCTGCGCGTGGCTGCTCGAGCAGCACGAGCACATCGATTCGATCGCCGACACGCCGACGACCGCCCGACGCGTGCGCATCCACGTCGCCAGCACCTGCGCGGCCGGAGCGGCGCTGCTGCACGCGAGCCTGCGCAGCAAGCAAGCCAAGTCGATCCTCGAGCGCTGTGCCGAGGTCAGCCCGGATGTCACCGATCGCCAGCTGTATGCGACGGGCGTCCGCCAGCTCGACGCGTTCACCCGAGTCATGCGCGCGAGCTGGCTGTTTCAGCGCGGCCGCCATGCCGAGGCGCAGACGCTGGCCGCGAGCTTGCGCGACGCTCCGCCCGAGATCGCCGAGCTCGCCCGCATGATCGAGCGCGCGCCCACGCCGGTCGACAGCCCGCCGGCCTTGTTCTCGATCAACGGCTTCGGCGTGCGCTTCTATGGCGGCTACGACGAAGAGCCCGACGGCAGCAAGGTCCGCGTGCGCTTCGTGACCGCGCTGTTCATCCCGGTGGTGCCGGTCGACGCCTACCGCACGCGCGACCAGGGCGACGGTCAATACATCCTGCACGGCAAGGTCAAGCTCGGGCCGCTGATGCGCGCGTGGCAGATCGGCGGAGGGTTGCTGCTCGCCGTGTTGCTCACCTGGGCGATGGCAGGCTCGATCCTCAATTCGCCCGAACGCAAGCTTCGCAAGCAGATCGACGAGGTCGCTGCGCTCGAGGCCAGCGATCCCGAAGCCGCGCTCACCCGCTACGAGGCGCTGGCCAGCGAGTACGTGCCGCAATTCGAAGGCGACGAGGGCGAGCAGGAGCTGCTGCGCGTGGCCGAGGGTTGGGTGCGGGTCGCGACCGCAGAGGTGCCCGAGCCGATCACGGCGGCCGCGGTCGATCCGATCGTCGGGATCATCGCGCGCTACGAGGCGCTGCCGCGGCGCATGCAGTCGGGTCCGCTCACCGATCCGCTGGTCGATCGGCTGCTCGAGTGGAGTGACACGCTCGGCGCCGGGACCCCGGCGCTCGCCGACGCGAGCCTGGATCTGCTGATCACCGCCGAGCGCTTCGCGTCACCGAGCCGACGTTCGCGTGTGCAGGATGGGATCCGCTCGACTCGCATCGAGCTCGCCGAGATGCTCGCGGTCGAGTGGCCGCTCGAGGCCGTGCGCCAGTACGGGCGGATGCTCGACGACGCCCAGGCCCGCGCGGCCATGCAGCGGGTGCTGGCCGAGCTCCCGCGCAGCGCGACCTTGCTGGTCGAGGTCGACGGAGAGATTCGTCGCTGGGCAAGCGCGAGCCCGGGTGACGCCGCGCTCGCCCGCGAGCTGATCGAGCTGCTCGAGCGTGCGGCCGCGCTGGCCAACGATCCCGCGCGCACGCAGCTGCTGCAGTCGGGAGACGAGGTCGCGCTGCGAGCTGCGCTCGAGCAGGACGCCAGGGATCAGGGAGTTGTCGTCGCGCTCGCGGTGATCCTGCGCGGTCGCGGTGCGCTCGATGACGCGATCGGCCTGCTCGACGGGCTCGGGGCCGTCGGCTTCATGACCCACGACGCGCAGTACCTCTACGCGTCGCTGCGGTTCGAGCGAGGCGAGCTCGACCAAGCCGCCGCGCTGCTCGAGCCGATGCTCGGCAATCGCCTGCCCGCGTTCGAGGACGCGCGGCGGGCCTACGACACCGAGCTAATCGAGCTGCAGGATCGCCTGATCGCCCAGGCCGAGCGCGGCGTCGTGCTTGCTGGGGATGTTGCCGCGCTGACCGGTGCGGACGAGGGTGCCGCTCGTCGTGCGTTCCAGAGCTGGATGCAGGAGGAGATGGAGCGCTCCCCGGTGCTGCCCGGCTTGCAGGCGGCGTACATGCGGCAGTCCGAC
This sequence comes from Enhygromyxa sp., assembly GCA_035538075.1. Classification (GTDB taxonomy): domain Bacteria; phylum Myxococcota_A; class Polyangia; order Nannocystales; family Nannocystaceae; genus Plesiocystis. The sequence continues at coordinate 5,489 of DATLLB010000823.1, read as the reverse complement.
ATCGTGCCGGTCGCCGTGCTGCTCGGCACCGTGCAGCTGCAGCGCGCACGTGCAGCGGCCGAGGACGATCGCCAGCGCTTGCTCGACTCGGCCGAGGCCACGTTCCTGGCCATCCGCGCCGACGCAGCCGGGATGCCCGACTATCACCTGTCGCTCGCGCAGGTGTACCACCGGCTCGGCAAGTCGGCCGAAGGCGACGCCGAGTTTCAGGTGCTGATCGACGATCCCGAGCCCAACGTGCGCTTGCTGGCCGCGTCCGGGTATCGCGACCTCGGCCAGTTTCAGCGCGCGCGCGAGATCAGCGAGACGGTCTACGCGTCGTCCGGCTCGCCCGCGAAGCAGCAGGCGGCCATGCTGTGCTCGCTGCTCGCCAACGATCTCGATGAGCGCGAGACCTGGCTGCGGCGCGCCAATCAGGACGACGAGTTCGTCAAGATCAGCCTGCTCGCGGTCGAGGCCGACCGGCTGCTGCGCGACGGCGAGTTCGCGGCCGCCGACGCCAAGTATCAGCGCGTGTTCGAGCTCCACCATGCCCAGGCCGAGCGCGAGCACGGCTCGTACAACAACGCCGCGCTCGCGCTGCTCAGCCGCCACGAGTGCACCGGCGACGTCCGTCATGTCGACGCGGCGGTGGAGCTGATGAAGAAGACGGTCGCGCGGGATCCCGACAACGGGATCCTGATCCACAACTACGCGAGCGTGCTCGAGTACCGCGCGAGCCTCGAGCTGCTCGAGCGCTTCGTCTCGACCAAGGGGCTGCGGATCGACGGCGGCGCGGCCATCCAGCTGCTCGGCGAGCTGTCCAAGTCGAGCCTGCATGAGCGCTTCGTCGCGGTCTTGCGCGAGAGTCCCGGTCGCGCGCGTGCGCTCGAGGTCTATGCGCAGCTCGAAGCCCTCGCCCCGCAGCTGCCCAGCTCGTACGCGAATCAGGCCTTCTGGCACATGTTCGCCGACAACCACGAGGCGCTCGCCAAGGTCGTCGAGCGGCTGCGCAGCGCCGAGGGGCTCGACACCTCCGACAGCGCGCAGTCGCATCACGAGTCGGTGTCGGGTACCCGTGACGAGCAGTCGATCGCCGAGCTCACGACCTCGCTCGACGCCCGCGCGGCCGTCCGCGAGCAGGCGAAGCGATCCAGCGTCGAGACTCGCGCGGCGCTCTTGCAGCTCGACGGCTCGGACTTCGAGTCCCGCGCGGCGCTGCACGGCATCTCCGAGCAGGGCCTCGCCGACGCGCGCGCGGCCGTCAGCGCGCTCGAGCAGGCGCAGACGCTGTGGCCCGAGGGGCTCAGCGCCGACGCGCTCGCGGACGCGTTGCTGCTGGTCGCGATCTACGAGATCGGGCTCGACGACGCCGACCTGCGTGACTACTGGACCGAGCACGCCCGCGCGCAAGGCCGAGCGCTCACGCTGATCGAATTGGTCGAGCGTGACTCGGCCGCGCTCGATCAACTCGCTGCGCATCCGGCCTTCACTCGCAGCGTCGAGCTGCGCGTGAGCAGCCCCGAGCTCGCGCTCGACGTGCTCGACCTGGTCGTCGCCAAGCTCGCCAAGCACGAAGAGCTGCAAGCCCGGAGCAAGGCTGCGCTGAGCGAGCCCGGCCGGCGCCTTCACTACGAGCTCGCGATGCTGCTGGCCCCCTATGACCCGGCCGGCGCTCGCATCGTCGAGTGGCTCGGGTCCGAGCTCGGCTGATCGCTCCAAAAAAATTATCGTCGCAGCCCTTGACCGGCGCTGCACGGCTTGCTAATCGCAATGCCGTAGGGTTCGTAGTTCGTAGTTCGATGACGGCTACGACATTGGCCACTCGACACGCCGCATACGCGGCTGTTGGTCAACGCCGCGCCCGTAATCGCTGACGTATTTCAGATGGCTAGAAACCCGGTTTCGTACTCCGGTAACGCCGGTTCGACCCCGGCCGTCAGCCCAATCGCACACCGTTGGGAATCGTCATGGAAAACCAAGTTGAGAGCACTCCCGAGTCGCGAGTGAGCGCCGAGCCGCGCGAGCCCTCGCAACCTCGTCACTACCACTTCCGTCGTCGTCGCGTGCTGTGGGCCCTCGGGCTCGAGACCGCGACCGAGAGCACACAACCCCTCGCCCGCTGAGGATCGCATCATGTTCGCTCGCTTCACCACCAGCACGCCCGCGCTCCCGCGTCCGCTGTGGCCTCGTCCGCCGCAGCGTCCGTGGCCGAGCCCGCCGCCGATCCGCACCTCCGACAGAGGCTTCACGCTGCCGCGTCAGCACTTCCATTGCCCTCCTCGCACCCATCTCATGGGGCGTGGAGCTCGGAGGCTGAGCAGCGGATTGTGATTCCGAAGGCCGCGGGTTCGAATCCCGTCACGCCCCCATCCCCCATGTCATGCCCATGACATGGGGCTTTTTTGTTTGCAGGCGGGGCTCCGCAGCCCCGACTTGCGCGCCGTGTTATCGTGACCTACACGGCGAGCGCATGCCGATCACCTGGGACATCGACGAGACCGCGAAGCTCGTGACGGTTCGCGTCGTTGGCCCGCTGACCCTCGACGGCGCTCGCCAGGCGTTGAAGGAGCTCTACGCCGAGCCCTCGTATCGCCCGCCGATGGTCGACCTCTGGGATCTGCGTGACGCCGAGATCGACCGAGGCCCCGGTGACGTGGAGGCCTTCGTGCGCTTCATTCAGGTCAGCCGGGGCGATCGCGGCACCAATCAGACCGCGCTCGTGGTCTCGAGCATGGCCGAATTCGGCATCTCGCGCATGTACCAGGCCTACGCGGAGGTGAGCCTGCCGATCTCCGTCCGCACCTTCACGCGGATCGAGGAAGCCTACGCCTGGCTCGAGCGCGAGATGCCGCCTGGTGAGCCGGGCGCGTGAAGCCGCGTCAAAAATCGATGTTGTCCTCGAACGCCGGATCGACCTCGTTCGACCACTCGGGCAGCTTGCCGCGGTACATCAGCTCGTAGGTCGCGTGCACTTCCATCACGCGTCGAGCGTAGTTCGCAGTCTCGTCGAACGGGATCTCCTCGACGTACTCGTCGAGCCCGACGCCGACCGGGCCCTGGCTCTTCGCCGCCAACCACCGCGCGACGTTGCTGGGCCCGCCGTTGTAGCTGGCGTACGCGAACACGGCCTGTCCGTGGAATTTCGCCAGCAGCTCGCTGATGTAGTAGCTGGCCAGCCGCGAGTTGTCCTCGATCAGGAACAGCACGTCGGGATCGAAGCGCCCGCCCGGCTGCAGCTCGCCGAGCCGCTCGACCAGCTGACGACCGGTCCACGGCATGATCTGCAGGGCCCCGCGCGCGCCGACGTGCGAGACCACGTGCCGGCGAAAGCGTGACTCGGTGTACATCAAGGCCCACAGGTGGTGGGGGTCGACCTCGCGCTCCCACGCATGGCGCTCGATCGGCCCGCGATAGGCTCGAAGGTGCCAGCGCGTGCGGTAGGGCAGCTCGTAGCTGGTCAGCTTGGCGAAGCGATAGGGCTCGTCCATCGCCCAGCCGAGCTGCAAGAAGTCGTCGCGCAGGGTCGCGCGCATGGCCTCGTCGCGGATGTGCTTGCGAGCGGCTCGACTGGGCAGCGCCTTGGGGTTGCGCCACTCGGGCGCCCACGAGAGCCCTGCGACCAGCGCCTCGCTGCGGTTCTCGTGCATGTCGCCGCCGCCGTAGATGCTGCGACCGTTGATGAACTCGTCGGCGGCGACGCGGACCTCGCGAGTGGCCTCCTCGCGCCAGCCGGCCGCGAACAGCTGCTCGGCGCGGACCAGCGAGCTGAAGCAGTCGCCGTGCTCGGCGACCATCTTGCCCAGCAACGCCAGCGTGTCGGCGTGGCCGACGTGGCGCTGCTCCCAGTCGATCGGCTGTAGCTCCGGCGGCACGCCTGGATCTTCGCCGGCCTCGAGCAGACGCTGGCGCGCGAGCAAGCCGTAGTAGATCGGGTGACCCGCCGACACGCCGCTCGACGCGATCTGGCTGTCGCCCTCGCTGACCAGCTTCTGCAGGCGGTGCACGCCCTGCAGCCGGATCTCGCGGTCGTCGCTGCGCAGCTCGAGCTTGCCGAGGAAGTACTCGGCCGCGCGCGCGCGACCGCTGGTGCGACCGCTGTCGACCATCTCGGCGAAGGCCACTCGCGCCCGCTCATGCTCGCCGAGCCGCATCGGCAGCCACGCCCGCAGCCAGCGTCGCTCGCTGCCGCGCGACTTGTAGTGCTTCTCGAAGGTGTCGATCAGCTCGAGCCCTCGCTGATAGCGGCCGCCGTTGACCGCGATTTCGATCGCGCTCCACAGCGCGGTGGCCCCGTACGCGCCCTTCTTGTCCTCGAACACGCCGACCCACAGATCGATGGCCTCGTCGTAGCGACCGGCTCGCTCGAGGCAGCGCGAGAGCTCCTCGCGGGTCGCGATCGAGGGCACGTCGGCGTAGAGCTGCGCGAGCGTGTCGGCGCAGCGGCTGTGCTCGCGGGCCTTGTAGTAGGTCCACGCGAGCGAGTGCCCGGCCTCGCGGCGACGATGGGTCGGCTGCTCGGGATCGGTCCAGATCGGCTCGAGCAGCGCGGTCGAGTGCTCGAGTCGACGCAGCGCGCGAGCGGCCGAAGCAGCCTCGAGCTGCTCCCCGGTGCTCAGCGACGCCGCGCTTACCTTCTTGGGGTGCTCGCTCGCGAGCCGCTCGAGCTCCGCCCACGCGCGTGCGGCCTCGGGCTCGCCCGCGCGCTCGATCGCCACGCGGCGCAGCGCCGCCGCACCGTCGGTCACGCTGCCCGACCGGACCTTGGCGAGCGCCCGCTCGAGCATCCACTCGCCGACGTGCGCGTGGTTGGGAAAGCTGGTGATCAGCCGCTCGAGCGCCGCGTCGGCCTTCTTGGCGTTGGCCTTGATCTGCTTGTCGTCGGCCCCGCGCAGCGCCGCCATGGCCTCGCCCTGGGCCACGCGCATGGCCGCGAGGATGCGATCGGGCTTGCTGCGCTTCAGCTTCTCGAGCTCGTCGATGGCCAGGCGCAGCTGAATGTCGGCGGTCGTGCGATCGAGCTCGGTCGCCCACGCGATCCGAGCTCGCGCGAGCTCGAAGCCGACGATGTCCCTCGGCAGCATGCTCGCAAACTGCTTGCTGGCCGCGAGCGGCTCGAGGCTCAGCACCGCCTGCTCCCACTGCCCCGTGCGCATGAACGCCCGACCGGCGATCGCCCCGGACAGGAACCATTCACGGCTCTCGGGCTCGAGCGCAGCTTCACCATCGAGCACATCGAGCTTGTCGAGCTCGGCCAGGCGAGCGAGCGCGCCCTCGGCATCACCACGCGCGAGCAGTTGCCCCGCCCCCTCGACACCCTCGATCACCAGCTCTTCGGGAGGTTGCCAAGCAGGCGGACGCTCGGGCTTCGGCGGGGCTGCGACGACCGCTGGTTGGTCGCTCGGGACCTCGGCCTGATCCTCCGGCACTTCGTCCGGGACCACCGAGGTCATCGCCTCGCCCGAGCTCGACACGCATCCTTCAGCTGCGCCAACAGCCAGGCCGACGAT
>DATLLB010000822.1:0-21211 GCA_035538075.1 Enhygromyxa sp. | reverse complement strand
CGCGAGCGCAAGGTCGCCGTCGAGAGCCGACTCGAGCGCTGCCGAGCGCTGCAGGACGAGCCCGAGACCCGCTTTCGCGCCGCGCGATGCCTGGGCGACTTCATGCGGGACTTCGGCGATCAGCCCGAGGCCGTCGAGGGCCTGCTGATGCTCGGCACGTTGCGCATGGACTTCGCCCACGACTACCAGTCGGCGACGCGCAACTTCGAGGAGTTCCTGCGCCGCGCGCCCAAGCACCCGAAGGCCGAGCTGGCCCGCTACAAGCTGGTGCTCGCGGCGATCGAGGCGGGGTACATCGATCATGCGATCCAGCGGGCGCGCGCGTACCTGCATCAGTATCCCGACGGCGAGTACGTCGGCCGCGTGCTGCAGCGCTTCCCCGAGCTCAAGAGCGAGCTTTGATTTGGCCCCCCGCGGCCGATAATGTTTGCGCCGCTCGCTTCGCTCGCTCCGGGCTGGATGACTGCGGCGGTACGTGGTGACCCCCGGTGGGGGTCCTTCAACTGCACTCGTGAGCCGTGGTGAGTCTCGTGATTTCGTGCGCCGTAGTAGACTCTCGCCAGTGGTCGACCTCGACGTGCACCTCGACGCGATCGCCCGTGGCGACGCGCAGGCGTTCGCGCGTTGGCTGGCTGGCGCCGAGCTACGCGTGCGCGAGAGCCTACGTAGCTTCGCGGCGCAGGTCGACGTCGAGGCCGTGCTGCAGGAGGCGTTGCTGCGAGTCTGGCAGGTCGCGCCGCGGGTCGAGCGAGATGGGCGGGGCGACTCGCTGCTGCGGCTCGCCGTTCGGATCGCTCGCAACCTCGCGATCGACGAGCTGCGGCGCCGTCGGCCGACGCCGGTCGACGATCGCTCGCTGCTCGCCGAGCTCGAGGCCGAGAGCTCGCACATGCCTGTGGGCGCGCCGGTCGATCCGCTGCTGCGCACGCAGATCGTCAAGTGTCGCGAGCAGCTCCCGCGCAAGCCGGCCGCGGCCTTGAGCGCGCGGCTCGAGGCTGCGGGCGGTCGGCCCGACGAGGAGCTGGCGGCCGATCTCGGCATGAAGATCAACGCGTTCTTGCAGAACTTCACGCGCGCGCGTCGGATGTTGGCCGAGTGCTTGCGGCGGGCCGGCGTCGATCTCGAGGCCGAGTTGCGTTAACATCGAGGTACCGTGGCCGAGGACGACGAGCGAGACGCGTTGATCGAGCAGGCCGCGGGCGCGCACCGTTTTCGTGACGGCCATGGTCGGGTGCTCACGCATCCGGCCTGGGCGGATCTGGACGAAGCGGGCCGCATGGAGGCGTTCGAGCGCGCGCTGATTGTGCGGCGGCTCGAGCAGGTCTGCGATCCTGCCGGCCTATCAGCCACCGCGCATGTTGTGCTCGCACGGGTCGCCGCCGCGTCCGGCTAGCGTGGTCTTGTGGCTGCCGACGAGCATCGCGTCGCGTTGACTCGCATGCGCTCGGCGTGGGTCTGGGCGCTGATCGGCCTCGGCTTGGCCCCGGGCGCGCCTGCGGGGCTGTGGCTGTTGTTCGGTCTGGCGGGCGTCGACGCGAGCGTCGGCGCGGCTCGGCTCGCGCTGATCTACTCGGGCATCGCGACCGCGATCGTGTTCGCGAGCTTCGGCTTCTGGACCGGGCGGCTGATGGATCGCCTGCGTCGCGCGGCCCTGCACGACGGCCTCACCGGGCTGTTCAATCGCCGGTTCCTGCGCGAGTCGTTGCCGCAGCTGCAGGCCGTGGCCGCGCGGCGGCACAGCCCGCTGTGCGTCGTGATGATCGATCTCGATCACTTCAAGCGGGTCAACGACGAGCACGGTCACCTGGTCGGCGACCGCACGCTCGCGGCCGTCGGTCGAGCGCTGCGCGAGCACAGCCGCCGCTCCGATCTGGTCGCGCGCTACGGCGGCGAGGAGTTTGCGGTGCTGTGCCCCGACACCGACTGTGAGACCGGACTGCGCGTGGCCGAGCGGCTGCGCGTGGCGATCGAGCAGCTGAGCGCCGAGCAGCTCGGTCATCCGGGGCCGCAGACGGTCTCGCTCGGCGTCGCCGTGCAGTCACCGACCCGCGAGCTGACGCCCGAGCAGCTGCTCGATCATGCCGACCTCGCGCTCTATCGGGCCAAGCACCGCGGGCGCAATCGTGTGGTCGCGTGGCTCGACGGCAACGAGCTCGACGCCTAGCAGACAGGAGGGGCGGGCCGGCGACGGCCCGCCATCAAACTAAAGTCCAGCTGCGTCGGCCAAGACTTCGCGCGCGTGCACGCCTGGATCGACGCCGGGATAGACCTTGGCGATCTTGCCGTTGCGATCGAGCAAGAAGCTCACGCGCTCGGCATAGCCGCCGCGCACCCGCACCCCGAATGACTTGGCCCAGCGCTCGTCGATGTCGGCGACCAGCGGGAACGGCAGCTCGTGCTTCTCCGCGAAGGCGCGCTTGGACTCGAGGTCCTGCGTCGACACGCCGATCACCAGCACGCCCGCGGCCTCGTACTCGGACCAGATGTCGCGAAAGGCACAGGCCTCGGCGGTGCAGCCCGGCGTGTCGTCGGCCGGGTAGAAGTAGACGACCGCCGGCTTGCCGAGGTTGCGTAGATCGACGGTCGTGCCGTCGTGGGCGGTGGCCTGCAAGTCCGGAGTCTCGGCCCCGGCCGCGAGCAGGACAGCTTCGCCGTCGGGGTGCTGCGTCTGCTCGCGCTCGCATGCGCCGAGCAGCAGGAGGGCGGTCAGGCTCACGGACCAAAGTCGCGGCATGACTGGCCTATGGCCGATCCTCGCCGGGTTCGCAAGCGCTCGCTGGGGCCCCTCGAGTTCCGCCGAAAACGCGGAGATTGACTGCCTCGCTGCTAGCCTGAGCTGTGGCCCGTTCTTCGCCTCGATCGCCCCGCGCGGCCTTGCGTCGGGCCTTGCGTTCGCTCGCCCGAGAGCTGCCCGGCATCGCGCCCGCGGTGGTCGTGATCGCGCTGCTCTTGTGCCTGCTGCTGCCGCTGCCGACCGCGATCGTCGATCTGCTGCTGTCGCTCAGCTTGGCGACCGCGGTGGTGCTCTTGGTTGCGAGCCTGCGAGTGCGGCGGGCGGCCGAGTTCCTGAGCTTCCCGACGCTGGTGCTGTTGCTGACGCTCTATCGGCTCGCGCTCAACGTCTCGACCACGCGGCTGATCCTCTCGCAGGCCGACGCGGGTCGGGTGATCGATGCGTTCGCGCAGCTGGTCGTGCGCAACGACCTGCTGATCGGCGCGGTGATGTTCGGCGTGATCACGGCCATTCAGTACCTCGTGATCGCCCGCGGGGCCGAGCGGGTCGCCGAGGTCGCGGCCCGCTTCACGCTCGACGGGATGCCGGGTCAGCAGCAGGCGATCGACGCCGATCTGCGTGCGGGGGCCATCGGCGCGCGCGAGGCCCAGGCTCGCCGCGCCGCGCTGGGCGAGCGCGCGGACTTCTTCGGGCGCATGGACGGGGTCATGCGGTGGGTCAAGGGCGACGCGATCGTCGGGCTGCTGATCACCAGCATCAACCTGGTCGGCGGCGTCGCGGTCGGGGCCGCGCGCAACGGGCTCGGGCTGCTCGACAGCCTCGCGCTGTACGGCAAGCTGGCGATTGGCGACGGCCTGCTCGCCCAGCTGCCGGCCCTGTTGATCGCGCTGGCGGCCGCGCTGTTGGTCGCGCGTGTCGATCGCGAGCGCGAGCACGAAGACGCGGGCGCGTGGCTCGAGCCGGCGATGCTGCTGGTCCCGGCGGCGCTGCTCGGACTGCTCGCGCTGGTGCCCGGCATGCCCACGCTCGCGTTCGCAACCACGGCCGTGGGCTTGATCGCGATCGCGCTGGTGATCGCTGGTCGCAGCGATCGAGAGCAGCGCTTCGAGCCGGTGATCCGCGTGCGCGTCGGAGCCGATCCGGCCGTGCACTCGCCCTTGGCTCGTGCGCTCGCCGACCTCCGCCGTCGCTGCGAGGACGCGCTGGCGATCTCGGTGCCGCGGCTGGTGCTCGAGCAAGGTGGGCAAGCGCTCGCCCGCGGCGAGCTGGAGCTGCGCTACGGCGAGCGCGTGCTGGGCCGCAGCGTGGCGGTTCGTAGCCACGGCGCGGCCGAGCTCGACGCCTTGCTGCTCGGGACCTTCCAGGTGTTGATGCGCAGCGCCGAGTCGCTGGTGACGCTCGAGCAGATCGAGGCCGCGCTCGAGCACTCGCGTCGTCGGCATCCGAGCGTGGTTCGTCAGGCTCTGCGCACGCTCGAGCCGGTCGATCTGCTGGCGATCGTGCGCGCGTTCGTGCGTGAGCGGATCCCGGTCCCGAGCATGGACGCGCTCGTGCGTGTGATCGCCGAGCGTCGGGTCTTCCGCGAGCCCGCCGAGCGCTCGCGTTGGCCCGAGCACGCTCGTGAGGCGCTCGCCGATCACTGGGTGCGCGACCTGTGTGACGGCGTGGCCGAGCTCGGTCGGCCTTGCTGGATTCGGCCCTCGGTGGACCTAGAGGATGCGATCTTGGCCCGCGCCGTCGCCAGCGACGCCGGGCTCTCGGTCGGCCTGTCGGCGGCCGAGCGCGAGCGCCTGTGCATGCGGGTCCGCGCGCTGTCCGGCGGCAATCCAGCGATCGTGGTCTGCAGCAATCCAGCGCGGCCTGCTGTCGCGCAAGTGCTCGCCAGCGCGCGACCGCATGTGCCGGTGCTGTCGCTCGGCGAGCTGATCGCCGCCGACGTCGAGCTCCCGCCCACGCACTGCATCGACCTCGACTGATCAAAACTGTGTTCGTCGGGTCCGAGTGCCGCCTGCCGTTCTCGCGGTCAGCGGCAAAACGTGTAAGACTGCGGACAGCGATTAGACTTCTTTGCTCGTTCGGGCACCCCCGCCTCGAGGCCATCGTGTCGATGCCAAAGCCCCCCAATGTCCCCGTCACATCCCCCGGCTCCGCGGGGCAATCCAAGCGCACGATTGTTGGCACCGCACCACCACCGGTCATTCCTCCCACCCCCAATCGAGCCGATCCTTCCAGTGAGCCGCCCACCGCACGCCTGGCCAAGCCGCGCGCCGACGTGCTCGCCCAGCAACAAGCCGCCGCGCCGACGCTGATCGACACCGCGGCCCCGAACGCGGCCACCAATCCGGGCGTGCGCTCGCCCGCTCAGTCCCGCGAGACCTCCGAAGACTTTCAAGCCAGCCGCCACAAGCACACGCACATGGCTGGCACCGAGCACCTCTCGGAGCCGGGCGCCGATCAGCCGCGCATTCGCCTGATCCCCGGCAAGGTGGTGCCCGGCACTCGCTATCGAATTCTGCGTTGGCTCGGCGAAGGCGGCATGGGGGTCGTCTACGAGGCCGAGCACATCGACATCGAGCGTCGCGTCGCGCTGAAGATCCTCCGCTTCGACCTCTCGCAGGAGGCGAAGATGGCCCAGGTCTTCCGCGACGAGGCCCGCGCCGCCAGCCGCATCGGCTCCAAGAACATCGTCGAGATCTACGACTTCGGCGAGCTCTCCGACGGCCGCCTGTTCTTCTGCATGGAGCTGATCCCGGGCCACGATCTGGTGCCCGCCAGCGAGGACGAGTGGATCGAGCCGCCGCGGTTGATCGGCATCTTGCGGCAGGTCTGCAAGGGCCTCTCGGCCGCACACAAGGCCGGCATCGTTCACCGCGACATCAAGCCGGAGAACATCATCCTCATCAATCAGGACGGGCGCGAGATCGTCAAGATCGTCGACTTCGGCATCTCGGCGATGTTGGCCGTCAGCCAGGACGACGGCAACACGATCGCCGGCACGCCGCACTACATGGCGCCCGAGCAGATCCTCGGCTCCAAGTTCGACGGGCGGCTCGACATCTACTCGGTCGGCTGCATGGCCTACGAGCTGCTGGTCGGCTACCCGCCGTTTCTCGCCGACGGCATTCAGGAGCTACTGCAGCAGCAGCTCTACATCGCCGCCAAGCCGCTCAAGGAATGTCGGCCCGATCGCGAGATCCCGCAGTCGCTGGCTGACGTGATCATGAAGTGCCTGGCCAAGGAGCCCGAGCAGCGCTGGGCCAACATGGACGATCTCGAGGCGGCGCTGTGCGAGGCACAGATTGCCGCGGGCATCACCACGGCGTGGGATGACCTCCCGCTGCCGGACGTCGAGCCCGAGCGGCGCGATCGCCTGGTCGCGGGCATGCCCAACCCCAACGCGATCGTGATCGTGAAGGGCAACCGCTGGCTGTGGCCGCTGGTCGCTGGTGCGGCGGCGTTGGTGCTCGGTGTCGGGATCACCTGGGCGCTGATCGGCGGCAAGCCGACCGAGGCGGAGATCGATCAGATCGAGGCGCTGACGACCGAGGCCCGGACGGCGGCCTCCAAGACCCAGTGGGTGTACCCGCCCAACTCCGAGCCCGAGGCGCCCACGGCCTTCCAGAAGATCGTCGCGCTCGAGACCCTCGAGGGCAGCGCGGACGAGGCCGGCGACGAGCGAGCGGCCGAGCTGCGCGAGGAGTTCTCGAACACGCTGACCGTGCTCGGTGATCGCTACTGGGAGGTGCCCGAGGCCCGCGGCTTCGCGCGCGAGTACTACGCGATGGCGCTGCTGTTCGACCCCGAGGACAAGCAGGCGCGCGAGCGATCGGGCCTGACTCCGGCGATGCTCGCCGACTTCCAGGAGCGCGCTGCGAACGGTGAGTTCACCGAGGCCGAGCTCTCGGCCGCGCGCTGGCTCGACGTGCTCGCCGAAGAGGACAAGACCGTCGCCGCGCAGAAGGCCGACGAGCTGCTAGCGATGGAGCTCGAGGCCGCGAAGTCGAGTGAGCGCAGCGCTGGATCGCTGTTGGTCCAGAGTCGGGCGCTGGACGCCGCGCGCGGAGCTGGCATCGCCGTGAAGGCGCCCGAACCCGAGCCGATCGCCGAGCCCGAGCCCAAGCCCGAACCCGAACCTGAACCCGAGCCCGAGCCCGAGGTCATCGCGGAGGGCGAGACCGAGGGCGAGATCGCCGAGGGGCCCAAGCCGATCGGCAAGAAGCCGATCGGCAAGAAGCCCAAGGACGAGGACGAGGAGCAGCTCGGTGGCAGCACCCGCGATCCACAAAAGGCCGCCGAGCTGGCCGAGCAGGGCATGGCCGCGCTCTCGGCCGGTCGCCGCACCGACGCGACGAGCCTGTTCAACCAGGCCATCTCGTACGACCACAGCAACGCGATGGCGCTGATGGGTCTCTCGCAGGTCTACTTCGACACCGGCTCCAATCAAAAAGCCGTGCTCTACGGCGAGAAGGCCGTCAAGGCGGCGCCGAAGAACAGCAACTATCGCATCCACCTCGGCGACGCGTACTTCAAGGTGCTGCGCTACCGGGACGCGCTCGAGCAGTACGAGAAGGCCAAGGAGCTGGGCTCGTCGAAGGCCGAGGCGCGGATCAGCAAGGCCAAAGAGAAGATCGGCGGCTAATCGGCCGCGAGGATCCGGGCCGCTCACCCAAACGCGCGAATGACCTCGAGCAAGCCTTCACCGTAGCGCTCGGCCTTGGTCGGCCCGATCCCGTGCGCCTGCTGGAGCTCGCGCAGGTTCTTGGGCCGCAGCAGCGCGACCTCGCGGAGCGTGCGATCGCTGGCGACCACATAGGGCGGCACCTCTTCGACTTTGGCGACCTCCAGTCGATGGGCACGCAGTAACTCGAACAGCGCCTGCGCGTCGGCGTCGAGCTGGTTGTCGTCGTTGCTCGGGCCTCGTCGCTCACGTGGCGCGCGAGCACGCTCGGGCAGGTCGGTGGGTGGCAGCACGATCCGCGCCGGTCGCTTGGCCTGCATCACCGCGCGGCCAGCCTCGGTCAGCACCGCGAGCGGACGATCGCCCGGCGTGTACTCGACCCAGCCTGCGGCCACGCAGCGGTGCAACAACTTCTTGATCCACTCCTCGGGAAAATCAGAGAGCGCGCCGAAGGTCTTGATCTCGTCGAGCCCCGCGCGAGCGAGGCGATCGTCGCTGGAGCCCGCGAGCAGCTTGACCGCGGCGCTGAGCCCATACATTCGGTTCACGCGAGCGACCCCGGACAGCGCCTTGCGGACGATCAACGTGATCTGCTCGTCGTCGAACTCGCCCTCGTCGTCATCGCCGAGCGCCTCGCACACGTCACAGTGACCGCAGCCCTCGAGCACCTCGGCCTCGTCGCCGAAGTAGCGAAGGATCGCGTCGTGCCGACAGGTCCCGCTCTCGGCCCAGCGGATCAGCTCGAGGAACATGCCCCACTTGTGCTCGACGACGTCGGGATCGGGGCGGCGGCCGTCGATCTCGTACTCGAGCAGGCGTCGCCGCAGCGGCAGATCCTGGGCCGAGTACATCATCAAGCCCCAGGCCGGCTCGCCGTCGCGACCGGCACGGCCGACCTCCTGATAGTAGGACTCGATCGATCCCGGCGGTGCCCAATGCACGACCGCTCGCACGTCGCCGCGATCGATGCCCATGCCGAACGCGTTGGTCGCGACCACCAGCTCGAGCGCGCCCGAAGAGAAGGCCCGCTGCACGCTGTCGCGCAGCTTGGACTCGAGCCCGGCGTGATAGGCCTGACACTTCCAGCCGAGCTTGCGCAGCCGCTCGGCTTCCTCTTCGCTGATCTTGCGCGTCGGTGCATAGAGGATCGCGGCCCCGTTCGCCGATCCGGGCCGGCCGATCGCCTCGCGAAGCAGCGCGTCCAAATGCGTCCGACGCTCGCGCGGCGGCCCGGCCTCGAGCGCACGCAGGCGCAAGTTGGGCCGCGCGAAGCCTCGGACGATCTGCGCGGTCTCGGGCCCGAGGTGCAGCTTGGCCAGGATCTCGTCGCGCACGACCGGCGTGGCCGTGGCCGTGCACGCCAACACCCGCGTGGTCTTGCTCAGGCCGCGGATGAACTGGCCGATCTGCATGTACTCGGGCCGAAAGTCGTGGCCCCACTCGGAGATGCAGTGGGCTTCGTCGACCGCGACCAGCGGGACCGCGACGCGCGAGAGCAACCCGCGAAAGCCGGCGAAGGTCAGCCGCTCGGGCGCGACATAGACCAGCTTGTAGGCGCCCGCGGCGATGTCCCGCATGCGCCGACGCACCTCGTCGCCGTCGAGTGTCGAGGCCAGGAAGGTCGCCGGCACACCACAGGCCTGCAGGCTCGCGACCTGATCGTGCATCAAGGCGATCAGCGGCGAGATCACCAGCGTGGTGCCCGGCAGCAGCGCGGCCGGCAGTTGGTAGGTCAGGCTCTTGCCGCCGCCGGTCGGCGCCACCAGCAGCATGCGACCGCTGTCGAGCAGGATCTCGATCGCCTCGCGCTGCCCGGCCCGAAATTGCTCGTGACCGAAGATCGCCAGCCCAGCCTGCAGATCGAGCCGACCCTCGGCACGCACGGTCACGAGCGGGGCGGCGGCCGTGGGCCCGCGCGGCGGCCCAGGCTCGCCGAAGTCGGGCACGGGCTCGTGATCGGCCCATTCCTCGAGATCCAGCCACTCGGGTGGTTCGAGCGGAGGCGGCTCGGGTGGCGGATGAGTCATGGCAATCCGGGTATCGGCCACCGCATGGGGGCGTTGCAAGGCTTCGATCCGCGCGCATGTGAGCGAACTGAAGTCGACCGCGCGCCGGCCCGCCCGCTGGCCATCGGGCGCGGTAGTCTCGGCGCCCATGCGCCACGCTCGGCTCGCGTCACTCGCCCTGCTCTCCTGTTGCTCGCTCGCGTGTCCCTCCACGCCGTCCGAACCAGGCGCCACGGTCGAGCAGAAGCAGCCGAGCCCGGACAAGCCGCCCGCCGAGCCCAGCAAGCCCGAGCCGTCCGAACAAACATCGGCGGGCGAGCACGCGCCCAAGCCCAAGCCCGACGAGGCCACGAAGCTGCGCAAGCGCCTGCTCGCGCTGCTCAACGAGGGCCGCGCGGCGACCAAGAAGGGCGACTACCAGACCGGCATGGCCAAGTACCGCGAGGCGCTCGAGATCGACGCGAGCGACGTCGCGGTGCTCGGGGAGCTCGGGTGGGCGGCGTACAAGGCCGGCGATCTCGAGCTCGCTCACCGCACCACCGTGCAGGCGCTCAAGTTCGTGAACGAAGACAAGCAACGCGGGATGCTGCTCTACAACCTCGGCCGCATCGCGGAGGATCGCGAGCAGATCAGCGACGCGGTCGATCACTATCGGGCCTCGCTCGCGGTCCGGCCGGGCAACGAGCCCACGCAGCAGCGGCTCGACGCGACCCTGGCCGTGCAGCAGAACATGGCCATCGCCGGCAGCGCGGGCGGAGAGCTCGAGGGGCCCGAGCCCGCCGGTCTCGAGGTGCTGGCCCGCGACCTCGCCGATCTCACGGCTGCCTGCGAGATCATCGAGACCCAGCGCTGCGAGGACTACACGATGTTCGAAGGCGAGGTTTGCAGCTGCGATCCCAAGCTGCTCGCAACGCCCGGCGCCGACGACAGCTGGGGTCTAGTGAAGCTGCAAGGCGACGCGATGGAGCGGCAGGTCGCGTGGTTCCCCGTGGTCAAGACCGACAAGGGCTGGACCGTGTTCACCGCGGTCCTCTACACCTACAACCCTGGCGCGTTCGGGATCTTCGAGGAGGAACAGATTCACCCCTCGTCGATCGAGACGCTGCTCGACAAGGGCACGCAGCTGGTCATGCGGGTCAGCAAGTCGCGCTTCGATCGCGACATGGGCCTCAACGAGGTCTCGACCGAGGACCACTACGCGACGATCGTCTGCGCCCGCCATGAGACTGGGGCCTACTGCACGCGCCCGCTCATCACTTCGTATCGCTACGCGCGCGAGGTCGAGTTCCCCGAGCAGGACCTCGAGATCGCGGGTGCCGAGGTCGAGCATCAGGGACTGCCGTTCGAGGCCGGGTTCTCGGCCGACGTCGAATTCGTCGCGGGCAAGCTGATCGTCAAATGGACCAAGATCATGGGCGAGTTCAATCCCAGCGGTGAGGGCGACGTGTGGAGCACCGCCGGCGGTCGGATCTTGCGGGCGGGCGAGCACTCGCTCGCTGCGTTGCTGGGCTTGCCCAACTGACGGTACGATCGCGCATGACTTCGGCTCCGCTGTTGTTGCTCGGTACGCTGCTGCTCGGTCCGCCGAGCGGCGAAGGATCACCCGCGCTCGCGCCGACGCAGCCGCAGCCGGGCGAGCCTGCGATCGCGCCCGCGCATGTCGACGCGGAGCGAGCCGGTCCCGAGCCGATGCCGGCGCTGCCGAGCGAGCCCGAGCCGCTCGTGCAGCCCGAGCCGCCGCCACCCGACGACGGCCTGCCGAGCTGGGAGGAGACGCCCGCGCCCGCCGAACAAACCGATCCGGGCACACCGATCGCCGACTGGAACGCGCCAATCAATCCCGAGGTCACGGCCACGAGCAAGCAGGCGCCGCCCAAGGGCATGGCCTTGTTCGCGCCTGCGATCGGCGTGTTCGGAGCGATGATCACCACGCAGCTGCTCACCGGACTGAGCTGCGAGAACGACGTCTACTGTGGCACTCGCGGCTGGCCGTGGCGCTTCCTCGGGCTCGCGACGATGGGCTTCGCCGGCGGTGGTGGTTGGTTGCAAGGCCAGCGCATCGCGTGGGATCGAGCCGAAGCCGGACTGCCCCACAAGAACCCGATCGGCCGCCGTGCCGCCGGCTGGACCATGTTCCTGCTCGGCGTCGGCGGCTTCGTGGCCGACACGACCCTCTATCACCTCTGCTACGACGACGCGCGCGGGCCCTACACCGAGATCACCGGATTTCGCTACACCTGCTCGCCGGTGATCTCGGTCGTGACGCTCGATCTGTCCACGTTGATCGGTGCGGCGGGCTTCGGTCTCGCGATGTCGGCCGAGGGCCAGCTGCGCTCGCAGAAGAAGCTCGCGCTGAGTCTAGCGCCGTGGGGCGGTCGCGGGCAGGTCGGGCTCTCGGTCGGTGGTCGGTTCTGACGTCATGATCGTGCGTCCGCTGAGCAGCGACGACTATGGCGCGTACCTCGAGCGCGTCGAGGAGCTCGACGCCTTCCACCGCGAGGCGCTGCCGGACTTCTTTCGTGCGCCCGAAGGCGAGCCCGCGCGGACCGTGGAGTATTTGGAGGCTCAGCTCGGCGATCCCGACGTGCTGTTGCTCGGCGCTTGGGTCGACGAGGAGCTCGCCGGCTTCGCCCACGCGATCTTCCGCAACATCGAGCAGCGCTGGATCATGGTTGGGCGCCGCGAGGTGACGATCGACAACCTCGCAGTGGGCCCACGCTGGCGACGACAGGGCATCGCCACCGCGCTGATCGACGCCGTCGCAACGTGGGCCCGCCAGCGGGGCGCTCGCGAGCTTCAGCTCGACGTCTGGGAGGCGAACGTCGGCGCGCTGCGATTCTACGAAAACGTCGGCTTCGAGCCGCAGCGTCGCCGCCTCGCAAGGCGGATCTAGGGAATCTCGAGCGGCCCGAGCTCGGGCGCGTCACCGACAACCCGCTCGAGCATGTCGAGGTCGAGCGGGGTCGGCTCGTCGACGTCACCATCATCGTCGAGGTCGGCGAGATCCGGGGGCAGGTGATCGACGAGGCCGAGGTCGAGCAGCGCAGAGCCCGGCATCAAGTGGAGGTCGCCGCTCATGAGATCGACGAACTGCGGATCGAGGTCGTAGGTCTGCATGCACTCGAGGTTGTTGGTCATGCCGACGCAGCCGCCCTCGATGTCGGTCGCGTCGACGAGCAGGCTCAGCGGTGTCTGAGCGCCCGAGTTCGATAAGATCTGCGCCCCGAATTGCGAGAGGTTGCCCCACACGATGCTGTTGACCAGGCGCGGCTGCTCGGGCCCGATCGCGTCGAACGGCACGTAGCCAAGCCCCGCCCCGTTCAAGGCCGAGTTGGCGACCAAGGCCGAGTTGGCGATCACGACGCTGGCCGAGCCGTCGTTGTTGAGCTGCAGGCCGCCGTTGCTGAGGTTGGCGACGTTGCCCCGAAACACGCTGTTGACCACCAGCACCGAGGTCCCGGCCGCGTTCGAGGTCTGCAGCAGCGCCCCAGCGGCCGAGGCCGCCTCGTTGGCGACGAACTCGGTGTTGGCGATCAGCAAGCTCGAGTTCGCGTTGGCGACGTACCACAAGCCTCCGCACATGCCGCGCGAGCCGTCGATATTGCCGCCAGAGCCACCGACTCCGGTGACGTTGGCCTCGAACACCACATGCTCGAGGGCCACCGATCCGCCGACGACATAGGCACCGGCTCCGCCGCCTCCCTGTCCGCCAAAGTTGTTGATGCCCTCGCCACCGTCGCCTGTGTGGTTGGACGCGAACACACTGTCGCGGATCTCGACGATGGCACCGACGATGAACACGCCGGCTCCGAGTCCACCGTGTCCGCCTTGCGACCCGCCCTGTCCGCCGCTTCCGGTCTGGCCATCCAGGATCGACACGCCCTCGAGCGTCAGCTCGCCGCCGATCACGGCCAGCCCCGCGCCGTCACCTCCCAGACCGCCGAACGTGAAACTGCCGTCGCCACCGTCGCCGGTCTGGTTGGCCGTGAACACGCTGTCACGAATGACGAGGACGGTGCCGTTGGCGTGCAGCCCCGCTCCCAGCCCACCGTTTCCGCCGGTCGACGAGCCTGCTCCGCCGCTGCCAGTGTGGTTGCCCGAGAAGGTCACGTTCTCGATCGTGAGCGCTCCGCCGAGCGCGTAGATGCCCGCACCGTTGCCTCCGTGGCCGCCGATCGCCCCGGTCTCGCCTTCGAGCCCGTCACCCGTGCGGTTGTTGGCGATCGTGCAGTTGGCCACGATCAAGCTGCCAGCCAGCGCCTGGATGCCCGCGCCGTCGCGACCCTCGAGCACGCTGAAACCTTGCGAGCTCCCGTCGCGGATCTCGAACCCATCGATGCGCCCGCCGGCGTCGCTCTTGATCACGTGAGCACTGTTGTCAGTTGCATCTCCGAGCACGCCGATGTCACCGGAGAGGATCGTCGGGTGAGCGACCCAGTCGCGCTGCTCGAGGCTCAGCTCGGTCCCGGCGAAGCCACCGTAGACGTGCTGACCAGCAGCGAGCGTGAAGCTGGCGAGGCGATCGTCGGATGGGCCGCCGTCGGTCGGGCGATAGGTGCCCTCTGCGACCCAGACTGCACAGTCCTCGCGTGACGCGGCCGCGTCGAGACCCGCTTGGATCGTCGCCTTGGGATCGACCCAAGTCAGGCCGAGGTTGCCGTCGTTGCCTGTCTGTCCGTCGACATGAATGACACAGCCCTCGGGGCCGAGCGGCATGTCCAGCTTGCCGTCGCCATCGCCGGAGTCGCCATCGCCATCGCCGGAGTCGCCATCACCATCGCCGGAGTCGCCATCACCATCGCCATCACCGTCGCCATCGCCATCGCCATCACCCGAGCTCTCCTCGGACTCGGATCCACCTTCGGCCTCGGCACTGCTCGAGTCCCTGCAGCCCGCGATCGCACAGGCGACCGCCCACATCAGCGAGATCGAGACCACGGATTGCGCTGCGCGCGACATCGAAGCCGATGATAACTGCTAGCCCTTCGCCTCGCCCCAGTTCGCGCCCACGCCGACCTCGACGAGCAGCGGCACCTCGAGCGGGTAGGCGTGCTCCATCCGCTCGCGGGCGATCGCCACGACCTGCTCGACCTCGGCCTCGGGCGCCTCGAACACCAGCTCGTCGTGGATCTGCAGCAGCATCTTGGTCTGCAGCTTGGCCGCCTTCAGATCGCGGTCGATCGCCAGCATCGCGAGCTTGCAGATGTCCGCCGCCGAGCCCTGGATCGGCGTGTTGGCCGAGATGCGCTCGCCGTACTGCCGATCTTGCCAGTTGTTGCTCGACAGCTCCGGGATGTAGCGACGCCGACCGAGCACGGTCTCGACGTAGCCGTCGACGTGCGCCTGAGCGATGGTCGCGTCCAGCCACGCGCGCACGCCCGCGTAGTACTCGAAGTACTCCGCGATGTACTTCTCCGCCTGCTTGCGCGCGACCCCGAGGATCTGCCCGAGCGCGGTCGCCCCTTGACCGTAGATCGTCGCGAAGTTGACCAGCTTGCCGACTCCGCGCTGCTTGGGCGTGACCTTGTCGGGCTCCACGTCGAACAGCTGCGCGGCCGTACGCACGTGCACGTCGAGCCCGCGCGCGAAGCTATCGACCAGGTTGGGATCACGAGTCACGTGCGCGAGCAGGCGCAGTTCGATCTGACTCCAGTCGGCCGAGATCAGCTTGCAGCCCGGCTTGGCCACGAACGCCTGGCGGATGCGCTTGCCCTCGGGCGTCTTGACCGGCGTGCGTTGAAGATCGGGCTCGGTCGTGATCAGCCGACCGCTGACGCCGACCGTCTGTTGGAACGTGGCGTGAATGCGACCGGTCGCCGGATTGACCGCGTTCTGCAGCACCTCGGTATAGGTGTTGATCAGCTTGGCGAGCTTGCGGTGCTCGAGCAGGTGCTCGGCGATCTCGTGGCCCTTCAAATTGGTCTTGGCCGCGAGCCGCTCGAGCACCTCGGCGTTGGTCGAGTAGCCGGTCTTGGTCCGCTTCACGACCGGCAGCTTCAGCTCGTCGAACAGCACCTCGCCGAGCTGCTTGGGCGAGGCGATGTTGAACTCGCGTCCGGCGATCTCGTAGATCTTCGCCTCGCGCTCGGCGAGCCGCTCGGCGAACTCCTCACCCATCTTCGCCAGGTCCTGACTGTCGACCGCGATGCCGTCGAGCTCCATCTGCCCGAGCACCCACGAGAGCGGCAGCTCGACGGTCTCGAGGTACTCGCGGTGCTCCTCTTCGTCGAGCCGCGCACGCACGAGCGGGAACGCGGCCGCGATCGCCTCGACCTGCTGACAGCTCCACTCGCAGAGCTCGCCGGCCTCCAGCTCGCTGAACAGCTTGGCCTTCTGTCCGGCCCCGAGCACGCGCTTGGCCGGCGGGATCGTGCGCTGCAGGTACTCCTTGACCACCTGCCCGAGCTCGTGGGGGATCAGCTTGAAGGGATCGATCAAGAACGACTCGAGCATAGTGTCGCCGACGACCCCGGCCAGGCGAACGCCCACGCGCGAGAGCGCGACCCACAGGGCCTTGCAGTCGTGGCCGAGCTTGTAGCGGGCCGCGTCTTCGAGCCACGGCTTGCACTTGGCGATCGCCGCGTCACCGAGCCCGCCCGCGCAGTGGATCGGGATCAGTCGTGCGCTGTTCGGCGCGAACGAGAGCGCGAGCCCAGCCAAGCGGCCGCGCACGGGCGAGGGCGGATCGAACACCGGAAACAACGCGACCGCCCCTTCTTCGGCGCTCGGCAGCTCGGCCAGCAATTCGTCGAGCTGCTCGAGCGAAGCGATGACGACGAAGTCCGCGTCTGAGGCCGCAGCCTGATCCTTGGCGGCCTCTTCCTCCGAGAGCAGCGAGTAGAACTCGAGCCGCTTGTAGAGCTTGTTGAGCGCGGCGGTCTCGGGCGGGACCAGCTTCAGATCGTCGAGCCCGAGCTCGAGCGCCACGTTCACGTCGATGGTCGCGAGCTCGCGGCTGAGCTGCGCCTGCTCGCGGTGATCCTGAATCCGCTCCTTGAGCTTGCCCTTGAGCTCGTCGACGTGGGCGAGGATGCCGTCGAGATCGCCGTAGTCCTCGAGCAGCTTGGTCGCGGTCTTCTGCCCGACGCCCGGGATGCCGGGGATGTTGTCGATCTTGTCGCCGGTCAGCGCCAGCAGATCGACGAACTTGTCCGGCCGCACGCCCCACTTCTTGCGCACCAGCTCCGGATCGAAGGTGACGTCGCGCAGCGTGTCGACCATGCGCACGCGATCGCTGATCAGCTGGGCGAAGTCCTTGTCGCCCGAGATGATGTAGACCTCCATGCCGGCCGCGACCGCTTGCCGCGTGAGCGTGCCGATCACGTCGTCGGCCTCGAAGCCGGGCACGCGCAGGCGCGGGAAGTTGTGGGCCTCGACCAGCTTGTCGACCCACTCGAGCTGCTCGCGTAGCTCGGGCTCCATGCGCGGGCGCTGGGCCTTGTACTCGGGATATTTCTCCTCGCGGAAGGTCTGGCCCGGCGCGTCGAACACAACCGCGCCGCGCTCGGGTTGGCGACCGGCGAGGATCTTGCGAAAGGCCATCGCGAACCCGTAGATCGCGTTGGTGTGCAGACCGTCGGCCGTGCTGAAATTCGACGGGATCGCGTAATAAGCTCGGTAGATCAGCGAGCTCGCGTCGATCAGGATCAGGCGCTCGGTGGCCATCGGCGCAGCCTAGCGTCACCGCGCGCGGCTCGTCGAGGCCTCAGAGGTTCCGAGCGAGCAGCGACCAATCGCTGCCGTCCCACACCAGCAAGTTGGCGGTCGCGTTGCGCAGCTCGAACTCCGGCCAGCGCCGCAGCGGCTTGCCCAGCGCTCGACAGATGAAGGCTGCCTGGGCCATCTGGTGGGCGACCACCGCGACCGTGCGCCCTCGCGGATCGGTGTCGTGATCGCCGAGCACTCGGCTCATCCCGCGCGCGACTCGATCGGCGAGGGCGCCCATGCTCTCGCCGCCACCCGGCACGCAGATCTCGGTTGGGTCACGCTTCCACGCGCGGAAAAAATCGGCGTGCTCGTTCAGCGCCGGATGAAATTCGCGACCCTCGAGCGCGCCCTGATCGAGCTCGCGCAGCTCCTCGACGATCGTCGCCTGACCGAGCACCGCCGCGGTCTCGCGCGCACGCAGCTGCGGCGACGCATAGATCCGCTCGACCTCACCCGCGAAGCGCTTGCCGAGCTCGGTCGCCTGCGCACGACCGAGCTCGTCGAGCGGCGGATCCGATCGTCCGCCGCAGAACCGCTTCTGCGCGTTGTAGTGGGTCTGCCCGTGGCGGATCAGCAAGACCGCGAGCCCGCCATGGGCAGCGACGCGTCGCCACAGTCGTGAGGGTTCCGCCATCTACTGGCCCCCAGATCCTCGATCGTGAGTGTCAACTCGCGGTGAGCAGTTGAGCGATCGATTGCTCGCTCGCCGACTTGGCGGCTTCGTACCAGCGCTCGAGCTGCTCGATGGACTCGCACGACTCCACGCGCTCGCGTGCTGCTGCGCTGAGCTCGAAGCCGCGCAGCTCGAGGATGTCGAGCACCGCCCGGCGGAGTGTCTGAGCTCGGCCTTCCTCGAAGCCGCTCTTGCGCCCTTCTGCGCGGCCTTCCGCGCGACCCTCTCGATGCCCGCGGGCGAAGCTGTGCCCCTTGCGTTCGCTGTCGGTGAACAGCTCCCAGCGGCCTTCGTCGAGCTCGCCCGACTCGCGTAGCTCGGCGACTCCTTGCTCGACCACGGCTTCGGGTACGATCGACATGATGGCCACAGAGTAACGCTGTGCCTTTCGCTCGGCCAGCGATTGAATCGCCATCCACGCCGCCCGAAAGACCTCGACACGCGCCTCGAACGGCGACGGCGGGTGCGCGTGAAAGAGGCAGCCGAGGATCGTCTGCTCGGGACGGCGGCGTGCTTCTCGATAGTCGATGATGCGCTCGATCTGATCCGGCTGAATCAATACGGGATCGGTCTTGATCTTCGACAGTATCCTGCGCTCGATCTTGCCGCGCAGCTCGGGCTCGGGCGAGAACACGGCGAGCCGAGCGGCGTCGGCCTCGAGCTCGCTCTCGAGCGCCAGCTCGTAGAGCGCCCAGCGTCGCACCTTCAGCAAGTCCAAGCTCAGCTCGATCTCGAGGATCCAGATCTCGAACGTGCCGTCCGTCGCGAGCGTGGTGTAGATGAGATCGACGAATGGCCGGCGCGCGGCCTTGACCAGTCCGGGGATCTCGATCCGCGGGTTGCGGTAGCGAACCTCGAGGATCGTCGGCATCGGGATCCCTGCCGCCGCGCAGACGATCGCGATTAGCAGCAGCGGATCGATCGCGTGCAGCAGCTCCGAGACGCTCTCGTGGGCGCTGCCGAGTTGCTCGAGTTTGTCCATCACCGCTCGCCAAGGCACGAGCTGAGCCGTGACGCAGCGCGAGCGATCACCCACGCTTGCGCGACTTGGCACGAAAAATACTGGCCAGCCGGCGGGACAGTGGCCAACCCGCGGGCCATCGACGGTGGCCAGCCCGCGGGACGTCGGCCTCAGCAAGACAGCTAGACCACGTTGCAGAATTGCTCGTAGTCGATCAGCTCGATCTCGTCGGGGTGCTTCGAGCACACGCGGCAGTGCGGATCCTTGCGCAGCTTCATGGTCCGCCACTTGGTGCCGAGGGCGTCGAGCACCAGCAGCCGACCCGAGAGCGTCTCGCCCACGCCGAGCAGGATCTTGATCGCCTCGTTGGCCTGCAGCGTGCCGATCATGCCCGGCAACACCCCGAGCACGCCGGCCTCCTGACACGACGGCGCCATCCCGGCCGGCGGCGGATCGGGGTACAGGCAGCGGTAGCACGGCCCACCGTCCTCGGGGTTGGCCATGAACGTGGTGACTTGACCTTCGAAGCGGAAGATCGACGCGTGCACGACCGGCTTGCCCAGCTTGAGGCTCGCGTCGTTGAGCAGGTAGCGGGTCGGGAAGTTGTCGGCGCCGTCGACGATCAGGTCGTACTGCGCGAGGATCTCGAGCACGTTGGAGCTGTCGAGCCGATCGAGGATCGGCACGACCTTCACGTCGGGGTTGAGCGCCTGCAGGGTCTTGCGTGCGCTCTCGACCTTGGTCATGCCGAGCCGCTCGATGTTGTGCAGGACCTGACGCTGGAGGTTGGACTCGTCGACCACGTCGTCGTCGACGATGCCGATCGTGCCGACGCCCGCGGCCGCGAGGTAGAGCCCCGCGGGTGAGCCGAGTCCGCCCGCGCCGAGCAGCAGCACCTTGGCGTCGAGCAGCTTGCCCTGGCCGACCTCGCCGACCTCCGGGAGCATGAGGTGCCGGCTGTAGCGCTTGATCTGCTCGGGCGTCAGCACGCGCGGACGCTCGAACGGAAAGCCGGCGTTCTTCCACGCTCGGAAGCCGCCGGCCATCGAGGTCACCTTGCGGTAGCCGAGCTCGCTCAGCGAGCGCGCGCCGAGAGCCGAGCGCGTCCCACCTGCACAGTAGACGATGATCTCGCGCTCACGATCGGCGACCAGATCCTCGATCTTGAGCTCGAGGAAGCCTCGCGGGATCCATTCGGCCGACGGGATGAAGCCTTGCTCGTACTCGTCGCGCTCGCGAATGTCGATCAACACCGGGGCATCGGCACGCTTGTCGAGCACTCGCGCCTTGGTCTCGTCGACCGAGACCTCGCGGATGCCTTGCTTGACCTGAGACAGGACCTCGTTGAACGTCGCCATTATTTCCTGGGTCTTCGTGGGTTTATTCGTCTGTCGCCGTTTCGGTCCGAATGACCGCCGCTAGCCAGCCTTTGGGACTTTGACCGGCTTTTGAACGGGCGTCAAACGCGTGATTCTACGGAAGATCCACGGAAATAGTTACGAGCCGCTACGACGGAGCTTTGCCGTGCAGGAGAACCTTCAAGCCTTCGGCGAAGTTGACCCGAATCTTGTCGTCCTCGACTCCGCACACGACCCCCGGCCCGAACTTCTTGTGCTGGATCTGCTCGCCGAGCGCGAAGCGATCGCTGATCGCATAGGGCCGGGTCGGCTTGCCGGGATCGAGGGTGATGCTGCCGCCGGCCTGCGCTCGCGGGCGGCTCGGCGCCTTCGGTTTGCTGGCGCCGCGCTCGGTCACCACGGTTCGACGCGCGGGCTTGAGGTTGGCCTCGGGCGCGTCGCCGGTCGGCTTGAAGCGGTGCTGCTTGCCGCACTGCTTGCACTCGACCTTGGTGATCTTGTCACCGAGCTTCGCGACCACGACGTGCCACACGTCGCCGCAGGTGTTGCACATCGCCTCCACGTCCGATCCCACGTTGAAAGCCATCGCTGCGTCCTTCTCTCGTCTGCGCCGCCCTCGTCGTGAGGGCGAGCGGCGGGAGAGTGTAGACGCAATCGCCTGAACGCAAGCCACGATTGGCTACGCGGTGGCCGTCAAAATAATTCGCGGCCCATGACGGACTCGTAACCGGCGGCGTAGTCGTTGGTCGCGCGCTCACGAGTGAGCTCGCAGTGGGAGCGGCAGCCGCAGGACGGCAGTCGCAGCCCGTGATCGCGCGCAATCTGCTCGAGACCATGCGCGACCACCTGAGCGCGACGTGGCTTGAGCTTGTGCACGACCCGCTCGTCCTCGATCTCCGCGCCGCCGAGCACGACCATGGCATCGACGGCGTAGGCGCGGGCGAGCTCGAGCAGGCTCGCGACGCTGAGCTCGCGCTGGGCCGCAACCAGCTCGCGCAGCTGAGCGGCGTGCAGATGCCCGACCTCGAGCGCCACGTGCCGCACGTCCGCACCGATCAAGTTGTTGAGCAGCGGCGTGAACTGATTGGCCTGAT
>DATLLB010000821.1:0-6156 GCA_035538075.1 Enhygromyxa sp. | reverse complement strand
ACGTATGACGCTATCACCATGCGCCGTCTGTCCGTTCATGTGCTCGCGTCGAGCTTTGCTGGGGGCCTCCTCGGGAGCGCCGTGCTGCTTCCGGGTCTCGCACACGCGGCCCCGCCATCGCTGCCCGAAGCAGAGCCCGAGGCTCCGCCGGCGACGGACACCGCGACGACGGATCCAACGACGGACGCAGGTGGTGGCGAGCTGCTGACCGCCGATGGTCAACCGATGCCGACCGACACCGAGCCGGCCGGTCCCGGTGAAGATGTCCTGGTCAGCGAAGGTGGCGACGCATCGCTCGACGGTGAGGCGAGCGGTGAGCTCGACGCGGGCTTCGACTCGGGCTTCACCGGTGACACCGAGACGGCCGGCGAGACGACGAGCACCGACGACATCAGCATGGGCACGGTCGGCGGGCTCGAGGGCGACAGCGGACCGGGCATGGTCGCCGGTCGGCGCGAGCCGATGATGAACACGCTGCGCGGCGGCGTCGGCCTCTTCTACACGTCGTTGGCCGAGGTCGGTGAGAAGTACACCGTCCGCATGCGCCTCCACACCGACTTCTTCGCGAAGAACAATTTCTTCTGCTGCGAGGGCACCGACGAAGGTGATCGGCACGCGCGGCTGCGTGGCTCGGTCAACCTCGGCTTCACCTTCACCGAGTGGACCGAGGTCTACTTCACGGTCAACAGCAGCTCGAACCGCAACACTCGCGACCAGGGCGCGCGTCAGGATCCGCCGACCGTGTTCGCGCTCGGCGACATGCAGTTCGGCGTCAAGGGTGCGTATCGGTTCCTCAATGGCGGTGTGGGCCTCGGCGGACAGCTCGGGCTCGGGTTGATCGCCGGCAGCGAGCGGCTGCGCACCGATCGGGTCAACTTCGACTTCGCGCTGGTGCTCGGCACCGACCTTCGTTACCTGACCGCCAAGCAGGTCCCGGTTCGCATCACCGGCAACTTCGGCTGGACGCTCGACAACTCGCCCAAGCTGGTCAGCTGGGCCGACATCGACGATCCGCTCTCGCGCGAGGTGCTGCGCTTCGCCTCGGGCGTCAACCACAGCCGCGTCAACACCAAGCTCGCGGTCGACTTCCCGATCCGGCTCGGCAAGGACAAGCAGTACGGGCTCGATCCGATCATCGAATACAACTGGGACATCGCGACCTATAAAGAAGAGGCGTTCGTCGAGCTGACCGAGCAGTTCGGTGGCTCGCCGCTCAAGCGCTCGCAGTCGTGGCTGACCCTGGGTCTGCGCGCCAACGTCTACAGCGGGCTGTTCCTCGACGCGGCCGTCGACGTCGGCACGACCTCGCCGAGCTACGAGTTCGGCCCGCCGGTGCCGCCCTACCAGGTGATCCTCGGGCTCGGCTGGAGCATCGATCCCAAGCCGCGCGTCAAGGAAGTCCCGGTCCCGATGGACGACGGCAGCGGCAGTCAGCCGGTGCTCGAGGGTCGCGTGGTCGGACGCGTGGCGGATCTCGAGGGCAACCCGATCGCCAACGCCAAGGTCAGCTTCCCGGGGCTCGCGACCAACGTGATCCTGACCGACGAAGCCGGCATGTTCACCAGCTTCCGGTTCCCCGAGGGCGCGGTGACGATCAGCGTCGAGCTGCCCGACGGCACGGTGGTCGAGCAGATGGCCGACGTGCGCGTCGGCGAGGACAGCCAGGTCGACATCGTCGCCGACACGGGTGCGGTCGGGACCGGCGAGGATCCGGTGTTCGACGGCACCTTCCTCGGCAAGGACGGGGTCGGGATCCGGGTCGCGGTCGCGATCGACGGCATGGGCATCCAGGAGACCTTCGAGTCCGACGACACCGGCCGCATCGCGGTCGCGCTGCCGCTCGGCGACTACAAGGCGATCGTCACCTCGGTCGGCTACGACGCCAAGGAGATCACCTTCACCGTCACCGAGCAGGGCGCGATCATCAGCGAGACGCTGACCGCGGGCGGTGGCGCGGCCCCGACCGGGCCCACCGTCGACACCTCGCTGATCTCCGGCAACAAGTACCGCATCCGGACCAAGAAGAAGGTCAAGTACTCCGGCAACGACCTCGACAAGGAAGGCAGCGCCGAGGTGCTCGATCAGCTCGCCGCGTTCCTGAATCAGCACCCCGAGTTCGAGAAGGTCGAAGTCCGCGTCCACACCGACGATCGCGGCAACCCGACCGCCCGCAGCCAGGCGCGGGCCGATGCCGTGGTCGCCTACTTGGTCGAGAAGGGCGTCGTGGCCAGCCGGCTCGAGGCCAAGGGCTGGGGCGCGAAGGATCCCGTCGCGGTCAACATCACCGCGGATGGGCGGCGGCAGAACAACCGCACCGAGCTCAAGGTGAAGGGCTACGACGAGAGCAAGGCCCCCGCGGGCAGCTCCACGGACGCTGGCGGCGACTCGGGCGAGGAGTAGACCGCTGCATCGGACCTCGTCGTGGTCGTCGCAGCTCGAGCTCGCGGTCGAGCTGCGGGCGCTCATCGACGTGCGTGTCGCCCAGGCCTCGATCCGGCGGTTTGCGGGGGAGCTGGGGTTCGATCGCACCGCGCAGTGGCAGGTGACGATCGCGGCGAGCGAGGCCGGCACCAACATGGTCAAGCATGCGGGCGGCGGTCGCTTGCTGCTGCGGCGGATCACGGTGCCGCGCGCGGGCGTGCGGATCGAGGCGCGCGACTTTGGGCCCGGTATCGCTGATCTGGCGCGCGCGCTCGAGGATCACATCAGCGAGGGCAACAACGTGCTGATCCGCGAGCGGGATCAGCAGCATCGAGGGCTCGGCGTCGGGCTCGGGGCGATTCGCCGGATGACGGATGCGCTCGGCTGGCAGAACCTGCCCGACGGCGGGCTGCTGTGGGCGGAGAAGTACCTGAGCCGCTGACATGACGGCGGAGCAGCGCCACCGATGACTTGGTTCGCGAGTCAGTTCCGGCCAAAGGCGTCGGCGAGCTCGCCGACCTCGGCCATCAGGTGCGAGGGCACATCCACGCCCTCGCGCGCGAGCGAGCGCAGCATTGCTTCGTAGTCCACCAACCCGGTCCCCGGCACCCGTGGGATCCGATCGAGCGCGCTGCGAACCCGCTTGATCACGGCGTCCTGCATGACCCAGCGATTGGCCGCGTGGAGCTTGAACACGCGATCGATCCAGATGCCCCCTGCCCCCTTCTCGGCCAGCGCGATCAAGCACCCGACCGCTGAGACGGCGGTTGGATGATCGACCTCGACCTTGGCGGAGGTCAGCTGGTTGGTCAGCGCGAGCGCGTAGCGCTCGGCCTCCTTGATCTTGCCCATGCTCAGCGACTTCTCGACCAGCGCGCCGATCAGCGAGGGGAACTTGGAGTCCTCGCCCGGGCCGATGGTCTTGCGCAGCGCGTCGTTGTGGTCCTCTTCCTCGCCGACGCCGCTGCCGTCGAGCTCGACGAAGGTGATGACCTCGCGGCCGATGCGGACCTTGTCGGCGTTGTGGAGGCCGACCTTGCCCTCGAGCCGCTCGCCGTTGACGTAGGTGCCGTTGCGGCTGCCGAGATCCTCGACCTCGACGCGATCGGGGCTGACGTGGAAGCGGGCGTGGTAGCGACTGATCAGGTCGTCGTCGAGCGTCAGCCAGCAGTCGGCCATCCGTCCCACATCGAGCGTGCCCTCGGGCAGCTTGAGGGTACGTGCGCCGATCTTGAGTCGGTAGTGCCCGGACACGCCTCGGCCACCTTACCGCAAAGCCCGGCCTTCGGGTCAGGGTCCCTAGCGCACGCCGAGGAAAGCCTCGTCGGACGCGACTTGATCGGTGAGGAACACGCGCAGCACCTGACCGCGAATCGACGCGGTCGAGCCGGGGCCGCTGCCGTCGACGATGAAGGCGACGTCGCTCTGTGGAGCGGGGACGATGCGCACGGGCAAGGTCACGGGCCGGCTCTCGAGCGACAAGACGTCGAAGAAAGGCTCGTAGCCGTTGCCGAGGCGGAAGCTCTCCCAGTAGCCGCGAGGGATCCGCGAGCGACGAAAGCGAGCGAACTCGGCCGGCCACGACTGGCCTTCGACGTCGGGCACGTCGCGGGTGAGGGTCTCGAGCGCGCTCAGGTCGAGCACGAGGCTGAACACGGGGTTCGAGAAGCGCAGCGCGCTGACCTGCTCGCCCTCGTAGGCGATGTTGTGAAACAGCGCGCCGCTGCGGGGTACGCTGATCCGGCACGGGTTGGGGTTGCTCGGCTCGACGGTGTCGCCGCTGCAGACCGGGATCGACAGCCACTCGGGATCGTCGGGGCTGTCGCTGGCTGGCAGCGGCAAGCGGCTGGTCAGCAGCTGCGAGACCTCGGCGTCCTGCGTGGAGATGCACTCGCCGGTGTCGGGGTCGGCCTGCACGAGGTTGGTGTGGAAGATCGGCCCCTCGACGTGGAACGCGTTGCGCAGCGCGACCTGGTAGCCGACGAACTCGGCGAAGCAGGTCGGCCCCGGCAGCCGCCGAAACACGCACTCGTCGGCGTCCTCGCAGGGCCGACGGCAGCGCTCCTCGATGCACATCCACGGCTCGTCGTCGCCGAGCAGCGTGGTGCAGTCGGCGTCGGTGATGCAGCCGTCGTCGGGCTGCTCGTCGGCGCAGATGAAGCGATCCTCGGCTTCGACCACCGGGGCGGGCGGCGGGACGAGGGCGTCTGGATCGGCGCAGCAGTCGACCACGTCGGGGTCGTCTTCGCCGGGGCACAGATCCTCGCTGAAGCCGGGCAGGCACTCGCACGCGCCGTCGACCAGCTGGTTGTTGCTGCCGCTGGCGCACGGCGTCCCGGAGCTCTCGAGGTACGAGATCAGCGGCTGATCCATCGACTGGATCCACAGCCGATCCTGGAAGGCCCTGGTGATCGTGAACTCGCGGTAGGCCTCGCCGCAGGGATCGCTGATGAAGTTGCCGCAGACTTGGCGCAGCTCGGCCGCGCGGGTCTCGTAGGCCTCGGCCGAGATGCAGATGCCGGTGCTGTCGCCTCCGGCCACGCTCTCGCGCAGGCATCGACGACCGTCGCCGCAGTCCTCGTCCTCACGACAGCCGAGGATCACCAGCTTGTCGCCGGCCAGCACGCCGTCGTCGCAGAAGGTCGCCGAGGCGTCGAGCAGCTGCGCGTCGTCGGGTGCGGAGACCAGACAGGTGCCGCCCTCCCAGCCCGGGTTGGCGCAGGAGATCCGGCCGGTGTTCGACGCCGTGCCGGGGATCGTGCCCTCCCACTCGAGCATCCAGGTGCTGTTGCCAGTCCAGCTGCGATAATCGTGGACGGCCACCCGCACCGGGTCACTGTCGTAGAGCTGGATCACGTCGTCGCCGATCTTGCGCTCGGCACCGAGCAGGTCCTGGTCGGACTCGATGTCGAGCTGGTCGAGCGAGCGCTCGTCGTTGGCGTAGAACGAGTCGATGCGGCGCAGCGTCGGCGCGAGCTGGCGGGTTGGACCGGGGCTCGAGCCCACGCTGCGCTGCGGGGCCTCGTCGTTCACGAGCGGCAAGCCGAGCGCGTCGAGCTCTGCGGTGCTGACCGGAAAGGGCCACAGCGAGTGCGGGAACAGCCGCACGTCCATCAGATCCTCGGGATCGATCTCGAAGCCGGCGATGTTCTCGGCGGTCGTCTCCCCGTTCGCGCGCTGCTGATTGATCATCGCGTAGAGGGCGGTGCCCGCCGAGGTCACGCCGACCGCGACCACGCCCGGCTCGGAGAAGGGACCGAGCCCCTCGCCGCCCTCGTAGACCTTGCGGAACATCCAGTCGGTGACCTCTTCGCCGCGGCTCGGACGAATGCCGGGTCCGCGCGCGAACCCGCGGCGCCCGGACGGCTGGCCCTCGGTCGGCACCTCGAGCACGGGGATGCAGGCGAGGTCGGCACCGGACGGGACCACGCTGGGATCGAGCTGAGTCTCGCACTCGACCCCGATCGCGTCGGTCGAGGCCGGCACCTCGCGACCGATCACGCGCGTGGATCCGTCGCCGGCGATCACGTAGAGGAACTGCGCGGACGCGGAGCCGAACACCGGCGTGTTGACGGCCGGGCTCACGCGGATGCGCTTGATACCGCTCGCGTCGCTGAGCCGCAGCTGGTTCTCGAGCGACGCCCAGAGGCCGTCGTCGTCGATGCGGATCTCGAACAGTAGATCCGAACCAAGCCCGCCGACGAACAGGCTCTGGCCTTCGATCGCCTCGTCGGC